>NZ_JBSGZO010000030.1:0-41449 GCF_053611045.1 Streptomyces sp. NPDC054841
ACTTCGTTGTGTGCACGACCTGACGAACCTGGCAAGACCCCGGAAAGAGAACCACCCCATGCGCATCAAAAGCCCAGCCCAGCTCGTCGCCGAAGCCGGCGCAGACCGCGAGGGCCACGGCCTCAAACGCACCATGGGCCTCTTCCAGCTGGTCTGCTTCGGCGTCGGCGCCATCGTCGGCACCGGCATCTTCGTCGGCCTCTCCGACAGCGTCGCCGAAGCCGGCCCGGCCGTCGTCGTCTCCTTCGTCCTCGCCGCGATCACCTGCGTCTTCACCGCGTTCTCCTTCGCCGAGCTGGGCAGCGCGATCCCGGTGTCCGGCTCCTCCTACTCCTTCGCCTACGCCACCCTCGGCGAACGCGTCGCCTTCCTCACCGGCTGGTGCCTGCTCCTGGAGTACGGCGTGTCCGTCTCCGCCGTCTCCGTCGGCTGGGGCCAGTACCTGAACGAACTCCTCGGCAGCCTCACCGGCCATCAGCTGCCCGCCGCCCTCTCCAGCCCGCCCGGCGACGGCGGCATCGTCAACATCCCCGCCGTCGTCGTGATCCTGCTCGCCGCCCTGCTGCTCGTCCGCGGCATCCGCGAGTCCGCCCGCGCCACCGCCGTCATGGCCGTCGTCAAACTCGCGGTCCTCGTCCTCTTCTGCGCCGTCGCGTTCACCGCGTACCGGTCGGACAACCTCTCCCCGTTCGCCCCGCACGAGCTGACCGGCATCACCTCCGGCGCCTCCCTCGCCTTCTTCTCCTACATCGGCTTCGACGCCATCACCACCGCCGGCGAAGAGGTGAAGAACCCGCGCCGCACCATCCCCCTCGCGATCATGACCTGCATCGGCATCGTCACCCTGCTCTACTGCACCGTCGCGCTCGCCGCCATCGGCGCCATGTCCGCCGACGACGTCGCCGACCGGCCCGCCGCCCTCTCCCTCATCGTCGACAAGGTCACCGGCTCCGCCGTCGGCGGCGCAGCCATCGCCTTCGGCGCGGTCGTCGCCATCGCCTCGGTCGTCCTCGCCGTGATGTACGGGCAGACCCGGATCCTGATGTCGATGTCCCGCGACGGACTCGTTCCGCGCACCTTCCAGCGGATCTCCCCGCGCACCGCGACCCCCGTCGCCAACACCTGGATCGTCGCCGCCGTCTTCGCCGTCCCGGCCGCCGTCGTCCCCCTCGACGTCGTGATGAACCTGACGACCATCGGCACGCTCGCCGTCATGGCCGTCGTCAACATCGCCGTGATCGCCCTGCGCCGCCGCCACCCCGGTACCAAGACCGCGTTCCGCGTGCCGCTGTTCCCCGTCAGCCCCGTCCTGGGCGTGCTGTTCTGCCTCTACCTGATGTGGGGCACCGGGTGGACGACATGGGTCCAGTTCGCGGTCTTCCTGACCGCCGGCGCGGCCGTGTACGCGCTCTACGGCCGCCGCAATTCGCGCCTCGCGGGCACGGACGGCGCGGGCAGCCCCTCGGACAGCCCCCGCGACACAGCCGCCGAGCTTGTACGCTGACATTTCCTGACGGGCCAAGGCCCTTCGACGGAACTGCCCAGGGGGGAGCAGAGGCGTCATGCACGGCCGGGGTGGTCTGGCCGCCGGACGCGTCGCGGAGATCATCGTGACGCAGCGGACCGGCGGCCGGCGGCGGGGGAGCGGCTACCTCGTGCGTAGCGGAGTCGTCCTCACAGCGGCACACGTCATCGACGAGGCGGCCGACGTCCTCGTACGCTTCGACGCCGACCAGCCGGGCGAGCGGACCCGCACAGCCCGCATCCTCTGGTCCCACACCCCGTCGGACATGGCGCTGCTCGGTGTCGCGGGCGAAGACACCGACGAGACGGTCCTCCTGGGCCGGATCGCGGAGCGCGACGCGGTCCTGCGCTGCACGACACTGGGATTTCCCCGGTTCAAGCTCCGCGACGACACCGACGGCAGCGGCACCACGTACCGCGACACCTGCCACGCCGAGGGCACGGCACCCGTGCTGTCCAACCGGCGCGAGGGCACCCTCGAACTCATCGTGGCGCCACCCGAGCACGAGCAGGACACCGCGCACTCACCGTGGGAGGGCATGTCCGGAGCACCCGTGTGCAGCGGCGGCCGGCTCATCGGCATCGTCGGCCTCCACCACGCCTGCGACGGCCCCGGCCGGCTCGCCGTGCTCCGCGCCGACCGCTGGGCGGACGGGCTCGGCGAGGACGACCTGAACCGGCTCCAGGAGCTGCTGGGGCAGCCCGTCCGCCCCCAGGCCCTCCACGACGTACTCCCCGCAGGCCCGGGCGATGTCGTCCGCAACGCCTACCGGGCGCAGGTCAAGGACATCGCCCCTCCCGAACTCATCGGGAGACAGGACGAGTTCGCCGAGATCGTCGCGTTCTGCGCCGGGGACGACCCCTACCAGTGGTGGCAGGCCCCACCCTGGGCAGGGAAGACCGCACTCGCCGCATGGCTCGCCCTGCATCCTCCGGCCGGCGTCGTCCCCGTGTCGTTCTTCGTCACCCGCCGGCTCGCCGGCCAGGCCGACAGCGACGCCTTCTCCGACGCGCTGATCGACCAGCTGGCGCCGCTGGCCGAATCGCCCGCCACCACCGTCGGCAGCCGTGACACCTATCGCCGCCTGCTGATCGAGGAGGCCGCCCAGCGGCTCGACGAACGCGGCGAGCGGCTGCTGCTCGTCGTCGACGGACTGGACGAGGACGAGTCGGCCTCGACCGGCAGCGGCTGCCCCAGCATCGCCTCACTCCTGCCCCCTCGGCCCCCGGACAACCTCCGCGTACTGCTGACGAGCCGCCCGCACCCCGGAGTGCCGTCCGACGTCCCGGCCTCGCACCCACTGCGCCACTGCACCACCCGCGCCCTGGAGACCAGCGCGTTCGCCCAGCACACGCGCAACGAGGCCCGCGAAGAGCTGTACCGGGCGCTGCGCGGCGGCGACGACGTCCAGCGCGAGATCGTCGGCTTCGTCACGGCCGCGCAGGGCGGTCTGACCCTGCGTGACCTGGAAGAGCTCACCCGACGTCTCCCGTACGAACTGCAGATGTGCCTCGGCGGCACCTTCGGCAGAAGCCTCGCCACCCGGTCCAGAGGTCCGGGCGCCGCCGGCGGATCCGACCGGGACGACCGCGGCTATCTCTTCGCCCACGAGACGCTGCGCGAGGAGGCCGACCAGGCTCTCGGGACGGGAGTCGACGAGTATCTGGAGCGGCTGCACACCTGGGCCGACGGCTACCGCGACCGGGGATGGCCGCGGCAGACCCCCCGGTATCTGCTCCAGGCGTACGGGCGGGTCGTGGAGCAGAAGTGCCCGGGCGCCCGCCGGCATGTGGACCTCGTCGTCGACACCCGGCGCCAGGCACGACTGCGCGAAGCCACCGGCGCCGACGGGGCCGCCCTCAGGGAGATCACCTCGGCCCGTGCCGCGGTGGCCGGCTCGGACCGGGACGACGACCTGTGGTCCGCCGCGCTGCTCGCCTTCTCCGACACCTGCCTGACGGCCCGCAACGCCGCGCTGCCACCCGGATTACCGGTGCTGTGGGCCGCACTGGGCAAGAGCGGCAAGGCCGTCGCGCAGGCCCGGTGCATCCCGGACGACCACGACCGGGGCCGGGCGCTGGCGGGTGTCGCCCGGCACCTGCTGAGTACCGACCTCGATCGCGCGCTCGAACTCGCCGATGAGGCCGGCCGGCTGCTCGGCGAAGCGGACCCGCCCGGCCGCGGATCACCGGCGGAGTACCGGGACCCGGCGGAGTACCGGGACCTGGCGGTGGTCCGGGCCGTCGCCGGTGAGTATGCCCAGGCACTCAACACGGCCCTCGGGATTCTGGACCCCCGTGAACGGGCCGTCGCCCTGATCCAGGCCCTCAGACATGTGCCGTTGGACGAACGAGGCACCTTCGCGGGGGTGGCGGAGCGGCTCGCGGCGGCCCAGACCGGGGACGGAGCCGACCGGGCCGCACTCCTCGCGGTCAGCGGTCTCGCCTGGTGGGGGACCGACCGAGCGCGGTGCGAAGCACTGCTGGGACGGGCGGTCCGGTGGAACGGCCAGGGCGATCCGGCGCTCGCACCCGCCGCGGCCATGGTCGCCCTGCTGCTTGCGAGAGTGCGGCCGAAGTACGCCCGGAACCTGGCGAAGCGTGCGGCAGCCGCGGCGACAACGGGGTGGTTCGCCGCCAGGGACGAACTCATGGCCGCGCAGGCGCTCGCGCGTTGTGGTGACTTCGACGAAGCGTGGGCGGTCGCCAGGCGCATGAACTACTTCACACAGGCGGCAGTGCAGGGGGCGCTGGTCAGGGAGTCGGCGGCGCAAGGCAGAGCATTCCTCGGCCCCGTGACGGCTGCGCTCGCGTACGACGTGATGAACATGGAGCGGACCCGTGGGCTCGTCGAACACGGAAAGCCGGAGGAGGCCCTGGCAGCGCTCGCCGTCCTCCCGCGGCCGCTGCGGCGTGAAGCGGAGGCATTGTGCGGCCTCGCCCTGGTGCACCGGGACCCCGAGGCGGCCGAGGGCATCGCCCTGGAGCTGGAGCGCAGCACATACGCCAGCTCCGACCTGCCGGAGAAGGAGCACGCGGTGGCTGCCATCTCGATGATGCTGGCCGACAGCGGCGACCTGGCCCCGGCGGAGCGGCTCGCTCACTCCCTGCCGGCCAGGGACGCCAAGGCCGCCGTGCTGAACCACCTGGCACTGGCGGTGGCCGGCAACGATCCGCGGCAGGCCGTGGCGCTCGCGCAGGACGCCCGGCGCACGATCGAATACGGCGCAGAGCGCGATGTGGACGGAACGGTCTCGCGCTACGACACGGGGTACTGGCACCGGCTCATCGGGGCCGTCCAGGCGCTGACCTGTGCGGGGGACGTGCAGTCCGCGTGGGACATAGCCCACGACTTCCAGGACAGGAGGCACCGGGCCGACGCGTTCTCCGTGCTGGCGGCGGTGGTGGCCGGCAGCGGGCCGGACGGGCGGCACTGGCATGACCGGGCCATGCTCCAGATCCAGGACCTGGCCGAGGAGATCAAGCGGGACGACGACCCCTGGCTGACGTACCACTACGAGGACCTGGCCGATCTCGGCAGCCCCGACGGGCTGTTCCTCCAGCTCTCGGAGGCGATCGCACACGGTGGGCAACTGCCGGACGGTGAGCGCGAGGCACTGGCGGAGCTCGCCGTACCGCTGGCCGACGAGGGCCTGCTGGAGGCCGAACTCGGGGCCGCGGCTCTGGTGGCTCTGCGAGACGGCGATCCGGGCGCCTCGGCCGGCCTGCAGGCATCCATCGTGAAGTGGGAGGGCGAGTGCGCCGAACTGGCCTGCGCGTTCGCCGCGCTCGGGGATCTCGGTGAAGGCATGCGACTGGCCCGGGGACAGGGCGGGCCGGGGGCTCGTGACGGCAAGCGGCGCAAGGCGGTAGCCCAGGACGAGGCGCTCGCGGTGATCGCCGCGCTCGCCGCGGGAGTCGATCTGTCGAGAACGGAAGTACTCGGCAGCGCTCCGGGCGAGGGGGAACTCCAGGGACTGCGTCGCATTCTGGCCTGCGGGCCGGGCCGGTGGGATCCGCGGCAGACGTGCGCTCAGGACCGTCCCACCGCTCGGGCCGCGGTGCGCGAGGTACTGGGAACCGGCGCCTGGTTCCTCGTCCTGCGCGCCCTGGCCGTACTCGCCCCGGACGGCGCGAGCCGGCTGGGGAGGCTGGCCCTGACCCAGGTGGAGGCCGAGCAGCCCGCCGGCTCCGCGCAGGACGTCGCGCGGGAAGCGTGAACCGGACCGCCTTGCCGTGAGCGGTGGGGCGGTGGGGCGGTGGCCACAAGCGGAGCCGAGGGCGCGGACCAGCAGCGGTCGGTAGCAGTCCGTGCCGTGCTCCCGCCCACGGGTCCGGTGGGCGGTCGCCGGGGGCGGGGGCGGGGGCGGCGGGAAGGGCCCCGTGGGCTCCGGGCACGGCAGGTTCCGTTCTCGCGGGTCCCCCCACAGCGCCCGCACCAGCCAGGCCACCCGTATCGCGCACTCGTGACGGAAGTCACGCACAAGTGATAACTTCGTAAGGGAGGCATTAGCCGGCAGGCTGAAGGAGGCCGCGCCCATGAGCCCCTTTACCAGCTCCGCACCCCACACCGAGCAATGGCGCCACATCCGGCTGACCAGGCAGGACGGCGTCGCCACCGTCACCCTCGACCGGCCGGAGAAACTCAACGCGCTCACCTTCGGCGCCTACGCCGACCTGCGCGACCTGCTCGCCGAACTGTCCCGGGAACGGTCCGTACGGGCACTCGTCCTCGGCGGAGAAGGCCGCGGCTTCTGCTCCGGCGGCGACGTCGACGACATCATCGGCGCCACACTCGCCATGGACACCGCCCAGCTCCTCGACTTCAACCGGATGACCGGACAAGTCGTACGCGCCCTGCGCGAATGCCCCTTCCCGGTGATCGCCGCCGTACACGGCGTCGCCGCCGGAGCAGGCGCCGTACTCGCCCTCGCGGCCGACTTCCGCATCGCCGACCCCTCCGCCCGGTTCGCGTTCCTCTTCACCAAAGTGGGACTCTCCGGCGGCGACATGGGCGCGGCATACCTGCTGCCGCGCGTCGTCGGCCTCGGCCACGCCACCCGGCTGCTCATGCTCGGCGAACCCGTCCGGGCCACCGAAGCCGAACGCATCGGCCTCATCAGCGAACTGACCGAGGAAGGCCAGGCCCACACCGCGGCCGCCGCCCTCGCCCGCCGACTCGCCGCAGGCCCCGCCCTCGCCTACGCCCAGACGAAGGCCCTGCTCACCGCCGAACTGGACATGCCGCTCGCCGCCTCCGTCGAACTCGACGCCGCGACGCAGGCCCTGCTCATGAACGGCGAGGACTACGCGGAGTTCCATGCCGCGTTCACCGAAAAGCGCACCCCGAAATGGCAAGGGCGATGACCATGCCGGCCCACCCCGGGGAGTCTCCCGGCCCCCTCCACCCCCTGCCCGCACAGGCCCCCCGCACCCCCAGCACCGCCCGCGCCCCCCGCACCCCGCTTCGTATTGCCGTCATCGGCGGCGGCCCCGGCGGCCTGTACGCCGCCGCGCTGCTCAAACGGCTCGACCCCACACGTGACATTGCACTGTGGGAGCGCAATGCCCCGGACGACACCTTCGGCTTCGGAGTCGTCCTCTCCGACGAAACCCTCGGCGGCATCGAGCACGCCGACCCCACCGTCTACCGCGCCCTCCAGGACGAGTTCGTCCGCTGGGACGACATCGACATCGTCCACCGCGGCCACACCCTCACCTCCGGCGGCCACGGCTTCGCCGCACTCGGCCGCCGCCGCCTCCTGGAAATCCTCCACGACCGCTGCGCCTCCCTCGGCGTACGGCTCCACTTCCGCACACCGGCCCCGCCCGCAGCCGAACTCAACGCCACCCACGACCTCGTCATCGCCGCCGACGGCGTACACAGCCCCACCCGCGCCGCACACGCCGACGTCTTCGCGCCCCGCATCACCACCCACCGCTGCCGCTACATCTGGCTCGCCGCCGACTTCGCCTTCGACGCCTTCCGCTTCGAGATCGCCGAAACCGAGCACGGTGTGATGCAACTCCACGGCTACCCCTACTCACCCGACGCCTCCACCGTCATCGTCGAGATGCGGGAGGAGGTCTGGCGGGCCGCCGGGCTCGACGAGTGCGACGAACAGCAGTCGGCCGAACGCTGCGCCAAGATCTTCGCCGACGCCCTCGGCGGCCGGCCGCTGCGCGGCAACACCTCCGCCTGGACCGCCTTCCGCACCGTCGTCAACGACCACTGGGCGCACGGAAACACCGTGCTCCTCGGCGACGCCGCGCACACCGCCCACTTCTCCATCGGCTCCGGCACCAAACTCGCCGTCGAGGACGCGCTCGCCCTCGCCGCCTGCATCGAGGAGCAGCCCACGCTCCCCGAGGCCCTCGCGGCGTACGAGACCGAGCGCCGGCCCGTCGTCGAGTCGACGCAGCGCGCGGCCTCCGCCAGCCTGCGCTGGTTCGAAGAGCTGGCCACCTACCTCGACCAGCCCCCACGCCAGTTCGCCTTCAACCTCCTCACCCGCAGCCGCCGTGTCACCCACGACAATCTGCGGCTGCGCGACCCCGCGTTCACCGCGTCCGTCGAACAGGACTTCGGCTGCCCGGCCGGCACCCCGCCGATGTTCACACCCCTGAAGCTGCGCGGACTGACCCTGCGCAACCGCGTCGTCGTCTCACCCATGGACATGTACCGTGCCGACGACGGAATCCCCGGCGACTTCCACCTCGTCCACCTCGGCGCCCGCGCCCTCGGCGGAGCCGGGCTCGTCATGACCGAGATGGTCTGCGTCAGCGCCGAAGGCCGTATCACCCCCGGCTGCACCGGCCTCTACACCACCCAACAGGCCGACGCCTGGCGCCGCATCACCGACTTCGTCCACACCCAGGCACCCGGCACCGCCATAGGCGTCCAACTCGGCCACTCCGGCCGCAAAGGCTCCACCCGCCTCATGTGGGAAGGCATCGACCAGCCCCTGCCCGACGGCAACTGGCCCCTCGTCGCCGCCTCACCACTCCCGTACCGGCCCGGCATCAACCAGATCCCCCACCAACTCGACCAGGCCGGACTCCGCACCATCCGCGAACAGTTCGCCGCCGCGGCACACCGCGCCGTGCACAGCGGATTCGACCTCCTCGAACTCCACTGCGCCCACGGCTACCTCCTCTCCGGCTTCCTCTCCCCCCTCACCAACCACCGCACCGACGCGTACGGAGGCACCCTCGCCGCCCGGCTGCGCTTCCCCCTCGAGGTGTTCGACACCGTCCGCGACATCTGGCCCGCCGACAAGCCGATGACCGTCCGGATCTCCGCCACCGACTGGGCCCCCGGCGGCACCACCGCCGAGGACGCCATCGACATCGCCCGCGCCTTCGCCGCACACGGCGCCGACGCCATCGACGTCTCCACCGGGCAGGTCGTCCCCGACGAACACCCCGAATACGGCCGCTCCTACCAGACCCCCTACGCCGACCGGATCCGCAACACCCTCCACATCCCCGTCATCGCCGTCGGCGCCATCTCCTCCTGGGACGACGTCAACTCCCTGCTCCTCGCGGGCCGCGCCGACCTCTGCGCCCTCGCCCGCCCCCACCTCTACGACCCCCACTGGACCCTCCACGCCGCCGCCGACCAGAACTACACCGGCCCCGCCGCCCCCTGGCCCCCGCCCTACCGCGCCGGCAGCCGCACACCACCCACCGGCCGCACCGACGCACCCCGACCACGGCTCACTCTTCCGTCATGAACCCCGCACCCGCGTCCCGCAGCCGCTTGTGCAGCCCCGCGAACACCGCCGCCGAACGACCACCCGGCCACCCGGCCGGAAGCAGCTCCTGCGGCAGACCCGGATCCGCATACGGCAGCCGCCGCCACGAATCCAGCGCCAGCAGATAGTCACGGTAGGCCTCCTCGGCCGGAGTGCCGGCGCGCGACTCCCACGACCGCAGGACCGGGCCGTGCACGTCCAGGAACTCCTCGTGCTGCTTCGCGATCGCCGCCAGATCCCACCAGCGCGCCACCGCCTCCGCCGTCGCGACGAACCCCAGATGCTCACCCCGGAAAAGATCCACATACGGATCCAGCTGCAGCCGCTGCAACGTATGACGGGTCTCCTCGTAAAAGCGAGCCGGAGCGATCCACACACCGGGCGCGGCCGTACCGAAACCCAGCCGACCCAGCCGCGAGCGCAGCAGATGACGCTTGTGCCGCTCCGCCTCCGGCACCGAGAACACCGCCAGCACCCAGCCGTCCGACAGCCTCGACGCCCGGTGGCCGTAGATACGCTCGTCACCGTCGTCGAGGAGCTGACGCGCATCGGCCGACAGGGCGTAACCCGCCGCCCCCGACGCCGTACGCTCCGGAACCAGCAGCCCACGACGCTTCAGCCGGGAAACCGACGAGCGCACCGACGGCGCGTCCACACCGACCGCACCCAGCAGACGGATCAGCTCCGCCACCGCAAGCGAACCTGCCCTCTCGCGTCCGTACGCGCCGTACAGGGTGACAATCAGGGAACGGGGAGTGTGCTGCTCGGCCACGTGATCACTCTAGGGCCCGCAACCTGAACCGCTGGAGCTTGCCCGTCGGGGTACGGGGCAGCGCGTCGACGAAGACGATCACACGCGGGCACTTGTACGGCACCAGACGCGACGTGACGAAGTCCCGCAGCACCCCGGCCGTCCGCTCACCACGCACCACACCGTCGCGCACCACGACATACGCCGCCACGATCTGGCCACGCAACTCGTCGGGGCGGCCGACCACCGCCGCCTCCATCACATCGGGATGATCCAGCAGCGCGTCCTCCACCTCCGGACCCGCGATGTTGTACCCCGCCGAGATGATCATGTCGTCGGCCCGGGCGACATAACGGAACCACCCGTCCGGCTCGCGTACATACGTGTCACCCGTGAAATTCCAGCCGCCCCGCACATACACGCCCTGCCGCGGATCCGACAGATAGCGACAGCCCACCGGCCCGCGCACAGCCAGCAGCCCCGGCTCACCGTCGGGCACCGGCTCCCCGGACCCCCCGTCGACCACCCGCGCCTCCCACCCCGGCACCGGCACCCCCGTCGTCCCCGGCCGGATCTCCTCATCGGCGGCCGAGATGAAAATGTGCAGCAGCTCCGTCGCGCCGATGCCGTTGATCAGACGCAGCCCGGTCCGCTCGAACCACGCCCGCCAGGTCGCCGCCGGCAGATTCTCCCCCGCCGACACACACCGCCGCAGCGACGTCACGTCGTACCCGGCCACATCGTCCAGCATCACCCGGTACGCCGTCGGCGCGGTGAACAGCACCGACACACGATGCTCGGCGATCGCCGGCAGCAACTGCTTGGGGCCCGCCTGCTCCAGCAGCAGCGCCGACGCGCCCGCCCGCAACGGAAAGATCACCAGCCCGCCCAGCCCGAAAGTGAAACCGAGCGGCGGACTGCCCGCGAAGACATCGTCGGGCGTCGGCCGCAGCACCATCGCCGAGAACGTGTCGGCAACGGCCAGCACGTCCCGGTGGAAATGCATGCACCCCTTGGGCCGCCCCGTCGTACCGCTCGTGAAGGCGATCAGCGCAACATCGTCGGCCGCCGTCTCCACCGCCCGGAACGACGACGGCGCCCCCTCCATGAGCCGCACCAGGTCGTCCGGCGCATCCCCGCCGAACACCGTGATCCGCAGCCCGGCCACCTCCGCCTTCACCAGATCGTCCACCGTGCGGACGTCACACAGAGCATGTGTGACCCGTGCCATGTCACACATGACGGCGAGCTCCCGGGCACGCTGCTGCGCAAGGACGGTCACCGCCACCGCGCCCGCCTTCATCACCGCCAGCCAGCACGCCGCCAGCCATGGCGTGGTCGGCCCACGCAACAGCACCCGATTGCCGGGCACCACACCCAGCTCGCCGGTCAGTACATGCGCGATCCGGTCGACCCGCTCACGCAGCTCGCCGTACGTCCACACGCCACCCGACCCGTCACGGAACGCGGCCCGGTCGGGTCCGTACCGCCCGACCGTCCCGTCCAGCAGCTCCGCCCCGCAGTTGAGCCGCTCCGGATAGCGCAGCCCGGGCAGCCCGGGCACATCGAAAAGCAACTCGGGCCACTGCTCCACGGGCGGCAGATGGTCGCGCGTGAACGTGTCGCGGTGAGCCGAAGGTGTCAGCTCCATGTTCGCCCCCTAGTCGTGGTGGGGTCGCGCATCGAGCGTATCGCCAAGGTGACGACAGTCAACACTCCGCGATACCCTGCCTTCCCGGGGACACCTGCACGTGCGGCTCCTCCGCACGACCCCGAACCCCCGACCGCAGGAAATGGGGGCACGGATGCCCGTATTCTCGCTCGATCCGGCACAAACCGCCTGGTGCTCAGAACTGCGCACCCTGGCCGCCGAACGGCTGCGCCCCCTCGCGGAAAAGGGCGAACCCGGCCGCGTCAACCGCCCCCTCGTCGCCGCCCTCGGCGAACTCGGCCTGCTCAAACGGCTCTTCGACGCCGGAGCGCTCGACCTGTGCCTGCTACGGGAATCCCTCGCCTACGGCTGCACGGAAGCCGAAACCGCACTCGCACTCCAGGGCCTCGGCACCTACCCACTCGTCCAGGCGGGCACCGGCGCACAGCGCACCCGATGGCTCCCCGAAGTCATCACCGGCCGGGCCGTCGCCGCCTTCGCACTCAGCGAGCCCGACGCCGGCTCCGACGCGGCCGCCCTCACCCTCGAAGCCGCACCGGACAGCGACGGCTGGCGCCTCACCGGCGAGAAACGCTGGATCTCCAACGCCCCCGAAGCCGACTTCTGCACCGTCTTCGCCCGAACGGGTGAGGCCCCCGGAGCCCGGGGCATCACCGCCTTCCTCGTCCCCGCCGACCGCCCCGGCCTCACCGGCAGCCCCCTGGAGATGCTCTCCCCGCACCCCATCGGCGCGCTCACCTTCGACGCGGTGCCCGTCACCCGCGACGACGTCCTCGGCGAACCTGGCAGCGGCTTCCGGGTCGCCATGAACACCCTCAACCTCTTCCGCCCCAGCGTCGGCGCCTTCGCCATCGGCATGGCACAGGCCGCACTCGACGCCACACTCGCCCACACGACCCGCCGCACCGCCTTCGGCGGGCCGCTGAAGAACCTCCAGGCCGTCTCCCACCAGGCCGCCGAAATGGCCACCAGGACCGAGGCCGCACGGCTACTCGTCTACGCCGCGGCCTGCGCCTACGACAACGACGCCCCGGACGTGCCGCAACGCTCCGCCATGGCCAAACTGTTCGCCACCGAAACCGCCCAGTACGTCGTCGACACAGCAGTTCAACTGCACGGGGCCCGCGCCCTCCAGCGCGGCCATCTCCTCGAACACCTCTACCGCGAGGTCCGCGCCCCACGCATCTACGAAGGCGCCAGCGAGGTGCAGCGCAGCATCATCGCCAAGGAGCTGTACGCCCGGACCGGCACCGAGACTCAGAAGGACGCCGACATGCGGAAGGACGCCGACACCCGATGAGCCTGGAACGCATCAACCCGCCCGGGCTGTCCCCGGCCAGCGGCTTCTCGCACGCCGTCGCCGCGACCGGATCCAGGCTGGTCTTCCTGGCCGGACAGACCGCGCTCGACGCCGACGGCAAGGTGACCGGGACCGGGCTCGTCGACCAGTTCGAGACAGCCCTCGCCAATCTCCTCGCCGCCCTCGCCGCGACCGGCGGCACCCCCCACGACCTCGCCCGCGTCACCGTCTACGCCACCGACATCGCCGACTACCGGGCCCACACCGCCGAACTCGGCCGCATCTGGCGCCGGCTCGCAGGCCGCGACTACCCCGCGATGGCGGTCATCGGCGCCGTACGCCTCTGGGACGAACAGGCACTCGTCGAACTGGACGGGATCGCCGTACTGCCGTGACACATCTGCACGGACACGTGACATTGCACGCCTGCACGGACACGTGACATTGCACGGGCATGCGGCACTGCACGCTCACCCGTCCAGCAGCGCGCCCATCCACTCCTCGATGGCATCCGGCGTACGCGGCAGCGCATCCGACATCAGCCGCGCGCCGTCCGCCGTGACGACCAGGTCGTCCTCGATCCGTACGCCGATACCGCGCAGCTCCGCGGGGAGCGTCTCGTCGTCGGGCTGGAGGTAGAGGCCCGGCTCGACGGTCAGGACCTGGCCCTCCTCCAGCACACCGTCGAGGTACGTCTCGGCGCGGGCCTTCGAGCAGTCGTGCACGTCGAGGCCGAGCATATGGCCGCTGCTGCACAGGGTGTAGCGGCGGTGGAGGTCGCCCTCGGCGTTCTTGAGGACCCCCCAGCCGGCCAGTCCTTCGGCGATCACCCGCATGCCGGCCCGGTGGAAGTCCCGGAAGCTCGCGCCTGGCCTGAGCGCCGCCATCCCCGCCTCCTGGGCGGCGAGAACGAGTTCGTACACCTGGCGCTGCACGGGGGAGAAGCGGCCGGAGAGCGGCAGGGTGCGGGTGATGTCGGCGGTGTAGAGGGTGTCGGTCTCCACGCCGGCGTCGAGCAGCAGCAGCTCCGACGGGTCGAGGCGGCCGTCGTTGCGTATCCAGTGCAGTACGCAGGCGTGCGCGCCGGACGCGGCGATCGTCTCGTAGCCGGTGCCGTTGCCCTCCAGCCGGGCGCGCAGCCCGAAGACGCCCTCGATGCAGCGCTCGCCGCGCGGGTGGGCGAGGGCGCGGGGGAGAGCGCGTACGACGTCCTCGAAGCCGGCGGTGGTGTGGTCGACGGCGAGCTGCAGCTGCTCGACCTCCCAGGAGTCCTTCACGAGACGCAGCTCGGACAGGGCCGTGGCCAGCTCGGGGTCGGTCGCGGCATTGCGACCCGGCGGCAACCGGCCGAGGTCGTCGAGGTGTGCGCAGCGGATGCCGGTCAGTTGCTCGGCCTCGGCGACATCGGGGCGGCGGCCGACCCAGAACTCGCCGTAGCGACGGTCCCGGTAGAACTCGTCGTCACCGCCGCTGCCACGGACCGACCTCGGCCGTAGATAGAGCACGGGCTCATGGCCGCCCGGCCCCGACGGCTCCAGGACGAGCACATGGCCCGGTTGGTCCTCGCCGGTCAGCCCGGTCAGCCAAGCGTAGGCGCTGTGCGGCCGGAAGCGGTGGTCGCAGTCGTTCGAGCGGACCTTCAACTCCCCGGCGGGGACGAGCAGTCGCTCACCGGGGAAGCGCGCCGACAGACGGGCGCGACGGGCCGGAGTGACGGCATGGGCCGGGACGCGGGCATCGGCGGGCAGGGGAGAGGCCGCCCAGCCGCTGCCCATGAACGCGGCCAGCTCCGCTGAGACGGGGAGGTCATGACTTCCGGTGTTGAGGCGCGGCGGGGTGCCGGACATCGCGACTCCTTGGTGACGGATATGCGTTGAGGGGTTGTCAGTGCAATTTCACATTACTATGTTACGGGTCACATCGCGCCCGCCGATACGGCCAAACGGCCAATCCCCATACACACCACGGCGCTTCGCGATGACCGCACCGCTGCCACACCTCAGCCACCTCCCACACACAGGAGCTTTCGGTGTCCCAGCCCAGATCCGTGCTGTCCAGATCCGCGCGTACACCCCTGCTCGCCGCAGCCGTCGCCGTCACCCTCCTCGCCCCGCTCGGGCAGACCGCCCGGGCGTCCGGTACGCAAGCGACGACGCCCACGTCCTCCACCGTCCCCGCCGCCTTCGCCGCCCGGCCGGGCCAGGCCGCCGCCGCAACCACGGGCGCTCCGCACGCCGAGAATCCCTTCGACGAGGTCGAGCGCCTCGCCAGGGCTCCCAAGCCGACCGCCGGACCGGCCCCGGCCCCCGGCGAGTTGGCCGAAGGCCGTACCCCCGGCCGGCAGGGCCCCAGGAAGAGCGATGCCGCCCGCGATGCCGCTCTTCGCGCCGCCGGAGTCCCCTGCACCCTCGACGGCGTCACCCGTCTCGGCCCGGAGCAGCTCGCCGACTTCCTCGCCGACCCGGCCGTCACCGCCGACGGCTGTCTCAGCGGCCTCATATGGACCTGGGACGCCCGGCTCGCGCCGATCATGTCGGACGACCACGTCCAGGCCGTCGGCCGGCGGATCTCCTCGCTCGCCGCCCGCCACGACGGCCGCAACAGCACGCACCTGCTGGAGATGTTCACCTATCTCCACGCCGTCGCGTACCACGACTTCTCGCGCCCCGAGATCGACATCACCGACGTCCCGACCACCGAGGTACTGCGCCGGGCCATCAACGACTTCGGCACCGCCGCCCGTACCTTCGACGTCACCCGCACCAACGCCGAGACCCTGCGCGAGGCGCTCTACACCGCCAGCGCTCCCGGCCTGCGGCACAGCCAGCTCAGGCTCATCCAGAAGGTCCTGGCCACGATGGACAGGTACCACCCGGGCCAGTACGACAACGCCTCCTGGGGCGGCGCGGCCCTGGCCGCCCTCTCCGTCAACTACCTCGGCATCTACCCCGGCAACCGCGACACCGCGTTCCACAACGTGGTCACGCAGAACGCCTCGTACCGGGCCGCCTTCAGGGCGTTCGCCGGCCACACCCACCTCAAGGGCACCGTCAACGAATGGGTCGTGCGCGACGCGCTCAGCGAGTACGGCCGCTTCGGCCAGGTCGACGCCCTCAAGGCGCAGACCGTGCCTGACCTCGGCGCCCTGCTGCCCGTCACGCGCACCAACTTCGGCAACGGCAGCCGCCCCTGGGCCTCGCTCGTCTCCTGGCTGAACTTCTACGAGGCCTGCAAGCCGTACGCAGTGTGCAAGGACGACATCGAGCGGCAGATCTTCCCGTACATGTACACCTACGACAAGGGCGCCATCAAGGTCCGCACCGCACTGGACCGCGCCACCGTCGACCAGCTCTACTACGCGAGCAAGCAGGTCAAGGCGCAGTTCCACCGGGTACTCGGCGCCGAGCAGCCACTCGCCGGCGACACCAACACCTCACTGAACATCGTGCTGTACGCCTCCCGCGCCGACTACGAGGTCTACCACCCGATCCTCACCGGCATGGGCACCAACAACGGCGGCATCTACATCGAGCGCGGCGCCACCTTCTACACCTATCAGCGCCGCGTTCCGCAGGACTCCTCGCTCACCCTCGAGGAACTCTTCCGGCACGAGTACGTCCACTACCTCAACGGCCGCTGGGCGGTGCCCGGATACTTCGGCGAAGGTCCCTGGTACACCGGCGACCGCACCACCGCGATGGACGAGGGCACCGCGGAGTTCTTCGACGGCGCCACCCGCGACGACGGTATCGCCGTCCGCAAGTCCCTGGTCAAGGGGATCATCAGGGACACCGCGGGCGGCGGTCCGCGGATGACCGTGAACCAGCTGCTGCACGCCACCTATGACGGGGACGGCTTCCGCTTCTACAACTACGCGGGCACGTTCTTCGAGTTCCTGTGGACGCAGCGGCCCTCCCTGCTCCGCGAGATGTACGGCTATCTGCGGGCCGACGACCCGGCGGGCTTCGACGCCTGGCGCAGCCGGCTCGGCGGCGATGCGGGGCTTCAGCGCGCGTACGACACGTTCCTCGACGCGCAGATCGCCAAGGCCGACGAGCTGTTCGTGCCCAACACGACGTACACACCCAACGCCCAGCTCAAGGACGCCTCGCTGGACGCCGTCCGCTCGTCCTTCTTCTCCGCGACGCACTCCGACCCGGCCTGTGCGGAGGGCGGCGAACCGGGCAAGCGGCGTTTCACCTGCACCGGCAGGATCACCGCGAACCTCTCCGACGCCGGCAGCCCGGACCTCGTCTTCAAGGACATGTCCGAGACGGTCGACTACTTCATCCTCGACCGGGCCGGCGCCGCGTCCAACAACCTCGCCGACATGAACTGCTCCTTCGGGCCGGTCGAGATCTGGACCAACGGCCGGGCCGGCACCTCGTCCTACAGCTGTGAGGGACCGCTGCGCAGCTGACTGTGGTTTCCGGCGATTCCCTTCCCCGGACACATGGCAATGTGACATATTACTGCCGTGCCCAACAGACACCCCGTGGATGCCGTCATCGTCGGCGCCGGCGTTGTCGGAGCGGCTTGCGCCTACTACGCGAGCCGGGCCGGACTCGCCGTCGCCGTCGTCGACCGCGGCTCCGTCGCCGGCGGCACCACCGGTGCCGGGGAAGGCAATCTGCTCGTCTCCGACAAGGAGGCGGGGCCCGAGCTCGATCTCGCGCTGCTGTCCACCCGACTCTGGCGCGAACTCGCCCAAGCGCTCCCACCGGAGACCGAGTACGAGCCCAAGGGCGGTCTCGTCGTGGCGCCCGACGAGGCCGCCCTCACCGCACTGCGCGACTTCGCCGCACGGCAGCGGAAAGCGGGCGTCGAGGCGCACGACATCCCCGCCGACCGGCTCCACGACCTCGAACCCCACCTCGCGCACGGCCTCGCCGGCGGCTTCCACTACCCACAGGACGCCCAGGTCCAGCCCGCCCAGGCAGCCGCCCAACTACTACGAGCAGCACAAAGATCGGGCGCCATCGTCAGACTCGGCGAGGAGGTCACCGGCATCCTCACCGCACCGCACGGCGCCATCCGCGGCATCCGCACCCCCCGCGGCGAGCTCCTCGCCCCCGCCGTCGTCAACGCCACCGGCACCTGGGGCGCCGCCCTCGCCCGCCTCGCCGGCACCGAACTGCCCGTCCTCCCGCGCCGCGGCTTCGTCCTGGTCACCGAGCCGCTGCCACGCGTCGTACGCCACAAGGTGTACGCCGCCGACTACATCGCCGACGTCGCCAGCGGCTCCGCCGCCCTCCAGTCCTCCGCCGTCGTCGAGGGCACACCCTCGGGCCCCGTCCTGATCGGCGCGACCCGCGAACGCGTCGGCTTCGACCGGCGCCTGTCCACCGACGCACTGCGCCGGCTCGCCGGCCAGGCCGTCGCCCTCTTCCCCGCCCTGGCGGACGTACGGGTGATGCGCACCTACCACGGCTTCCGGCCCTACCTTCCTGATCACCTTCCCGCCATCGGGCCCGACCCACGAGTCCCCGGGCTCTTCCACGCCTGCGGCCACGAAGGCGCGGGCATCGGACTCGCCCCGGCAACCGGACTGCTGATCGCCGCCGCGCTGTCCGGTCAACAGCCGGCCCTGGACCCGCGGCCGTTCGGACCGGAACGCTTCGACACGCCACGCCCCGGCGTACCAGGCCCCGACGAGGCAGGAGCAGCGCAGTGACGAGAACACCGGCTTCCCTGGTACGGGCGGAGCCCGGCCCCCCGTACGAGATCACCTTCGACGGACGCCCGATCAGCGCGCTGCCCGGACAGAGCATCGCCGCCGCACTCTGGTCCGCGGGCATCCTCGCCTGGCGCACCACCCGCGACACGGGCGAGCCCCGCGGAGCGTTCTGCGGCATCGGAGCCTGCTACGACTGCCTCGCCACCGTCAACGGCCGCCCCAACCAACGCGCCTGTATGGTCCCGGCCCGCCCGGGCGACGCGATCACCACCCAGAAGGGCACCGGTCATGACGAACTCGCCGTCTGACCCTGCGGCGCCGGCCTGCTCCGAGCTGGCCGTCGTCGGGGCCGGCCCCGCCGGGCTCGCGGCCGCCGTCACCGCCGCGGATCTCGGGCTGTATGTGACATTGCTCGACGCGGGGGAGCAGCCCGGCGGACAGTACTACCGGCATCCCGCACCCGGCCTGCGGGCCACGCGCCCCGAAGCCCTGCACCACCGCTGGCGGTCGTTCACCGACCGGGTACGCAGGCTCCGCGCCCATGAGGAGACGGGCCGCATCCGGCACCTGCCCGGGCACCACGTCTGGACGGTCCTGCCGCAGGAGGCGCCCGACGCCCGGGAACCGGACGCCACGCCCGGCTTCCGCCTGCACGCCGTCGCAGGAGCCGACGAGCACGCGGTCACCGTCCGGGCCCGCGCGGTACTCCTGGCCACCGGAGCATACGAGCGCCAACTGCCTTTCCCTGGCTGGACCCTGCCGGGAGTCGTGGGGGCCGGCGGTGCGCAGGCCATGCTCAAGGCCGGTCTCGTGCTCCCCGGCAGCCGAGTCGTCGTCGCGGGCAGCGGCCCCCTGCTGCTCGCCGTCGCCGGATCGCTCGCATCCGCCGGGGCCACGGTGCCCGCAGTCGTCGAAGCCGCTGCCTACACGGCGTACGCACGTCAACTCCAGGCCCTCGTACGCAACCCCGGCAAGCTCACCGAGGGCGCCGTGCACGGCGGCACGCTGCTCAGGCACGGCGTACGGCTGCTCACCCGGCACGCGGTCACCGCAGCCCACGGCGCGAGCCGCGTCGAAGCCGTGACCGTCGCCCGGCTCGACCACGACTGGCGGCCCGTACCCGGCAGCGGGCGGCGCATCCCGTGCGACGCGCTCGCCGTCGGCCACGGACTCGTCCCGCAGCTGGAACTCGCCACCGGCCTCGGCTGCGCCACCCGCCGGTCGTCCGACGGCACCCTCGCCCTCGATCTCGACGGCGAGCAGCGCACCTCCGTCCCCGGTGTCTGGTCGGCGGGGGAGACCGGGGGAATCGGCGGAGCCGAACTCGCTCTGGCGGAAGGCGAACTGGCCGCGGCATCCATCGCGCACACCATCCAGGGCACTGCGCCGCCCCGGCGCCGCACGGGGATGCTGACCGCCCGTCGCGACCGGCTGCGCGCCTTCGCCGACGCGATGGCGGCCGCCCACCGCCCGGGACCGGGCTGGGCCGACTGGCTCGACGACTCCACTCCCGTGTGCCGGTGCGAGGAGGTACCGGCCGGGCGGATCCGGGAGGCTGTCGGCGAGCTCGGCGCGCACGACGCCCGCACCGTCAAGCTGCTGACCCGCGCCGGAATGGGCTGGTGCCAGGGGCGGATGTGCGGGCCCGCCGTGGCATGCCTGGCCGGCGAGGAGCCCGCCCCGGACCGGCGGCCCCTGTCCTGCCCGGTGCCGCTGAACCTCCTCGCCCACCTGCCGGCCCCGGTGCACGGCCCGGCCGGACCGCCCGATTCGACAGGACCGCACGGCCCGGCCGCATAGCCGCCGGCTCGCCGGCCCGCCCGAGCGGTCACCGACGACCCGTCAGGCGCCCGCTCCCGTGGCAAGGTCTGCCCTTGTCGCGACAGCACACCGGCTAGTAAAATGTCACACCGCACTCTAGGAGTCTTTATGGCACCCGCATCCCGCACGCGCCCCTGGCACGGCATCATGGTCGCCACCGCCCTGCCCCTGCGTGACGACCTCTCCATCGACTACGACGCCTATGCCGGCCATGTCGCCTGGCTTATCGAGAACGGCTGCGACGGCGTCGTCCCCAACGGTTCCCTCGGCGAGTACCAGACCCTCACCGACGAAGAGCGCGCCCGCGTCGTCCGTACCGCCGTCGAGGCCGCGGGCGACGGAGACCGGGTGATGCCGGGCGTCGCGGCCTACGGCAGCGCCGATGCCCGCCGCTGGGCCGACCAGGCCGCCGAGGCCGGCGCCGGATCCGTCCTCCTCCTGCCGCCCAACGCCTACCGGGCCGACGACGACACCGTCGCCGCCCATTACGCCGAGGTCGCACGCGCCGGCCTGCCGGTCGTCGCCTACAACAACCCGTACGACACCAAGGTCGACCTCACCCCCGCCCTGCTCGCCCGCCTCCACAGCGAGCACAGCATCGTCGCCGTCAAGGAGTTCAGCGGCGATGTCCGCCGTGCGTACGAGATTGCCGAACTCTCTCCGGGACTGGACCTGCTGATCGGCGCCGACGACGTCCTGCTCGAACTCGCCGTGGCCGGCGCCGTCGGCTGGATCGCCGGCTACCCGAACGCCCTGCCCGAGTCGTGCGTCACGCTCTACCGGGCCGCGGCAGCCGGCGACCTGGAGACCGCGCTGCCGCTCTACAAGTCCCTGCATCCGCTGCTGCGCTGGGACTCGAAGGCCGAGTTCGTGCAGGCCATCAAGCTGTCCATGGACCTGGCCGGCCGCCCCGGCGGTCCGACCCGCCCGCCGCGCTCCCCGCTCACCGCGGCCCAGGAGGCAACCGTGCGCGCCGCCACCGAGAAGGCACTCGCCGACGGCCACAGGTAAGGGGCACACGCAACGACCGCACGAGGCGCGGCACAGCAACGGCCGCACGCAGCGGCCACAGGAAACGGTCACAGGCAACGGTCACAGGAAACGGTCACAAGTGGCGGGCCACACATCACGAGCCACAAGTGGACCGAGGGCACCAAGTACACAGCAGCGAGAAGGGGAATCATGCGTACCCGCCACGTCTACCACGCCGTCGACTCGCACACCGAAGGCATGCCGACCCGAGTCATCACCGGCGGCGTCGGAGTGATTCCCGGTGCCACCATGGCCGAACGCCGGCTGTACTTCATCGAGCACCTCGACCACATCCGGACCCTGCTGATGTACGAGCCGCGTGGCCACTCCGCCATGAGCGGGGCGATCCTTCAACCGCCCACCCGGCCGGACGCCGACTACGGCGTGCTGTACATCGAGGTGTCCGGGCTGCTGCCGATGTGCGGCCACGGCACGATCGGCGTCGCCACCGTGCTCGTCGAGACCGGCATGGTGCCCGTGACCGAACCCGTGACGACGGTCCGGCTCGACACCCCGGCCGGGCTGGTGAGCGTGGACGTCCAGGTCGACGACGGGCAGGCCACGTCCGTCACGCTCACCAACGTCCCGTCCTTCTGCCTCGCGCTGGACCGCAAGGCCGAGGTACCCGGACATGGCACGGTCACCTATGACATGGCATACGGCGGCAACTTCTACGCCATCGTCTCCCTGGACGCCCTCGGCCTGCCCTTCGACCGCGCCCGCAAGGACGACCTGCTCACCGCCGGACTCGCCGTCATGGACGCCGTCAACGCCACCGACCTGCCCGTCCACCCCGAGAACCCCGGCATCCGCGGCTGCAAGCACGTCTACCTCACAGCCCCGGGCTCCGACGCCGTACGCTCCCGGCACGCCATGGCCATCCACCCGGGCTGGTTCGACCGCTCCCCGTGCGGCACGGGCACCAGCGCCCGGATGGCCCAGCTCCACGCCCGCGGCGAACTCCCCGTCGGCCGGGACTTCGTCAACGAGTCCTTCATCGGTACGGAGTTCACCGGCCGGCTCACCGAGGAGACCACGGTCGGCGGACTGCCCGCCGTCGTCCCCACCGTCACCGGCCGCGCCTGGATCACCGGGACCGCGCAGTACTTCCTGGACCCGTCCGACCCGTTCCCCGGAGGCTTCCTCCTATGACTGCCCCGACTCCCCCGAGCCCCCCGAGTCCCCAGACTCCGCCGCCCCCGGCGTCCCTGCCGACACCGCAGGCTCCGCCGGCACCGCCCGCCGACACCCGTATCCACACCGTCGACTACCACACCGCCGGTGAGCCCTTCCGTATCGTCACCGACGGGCTGCCCCCCGTCCCCGGCGACACCGTGGCCGAGCGCTGCGCCAACGCCATCGGCGCGGGAGGCTCCGCCACCGCACCCCGCCCCGGCCCGCTCGACGACATTCGGCGGCTCCTCGTCCAGGAACCGCGCGGACACGCCGGCATGTACGGCGGGTTCGTCGTACCGCCCGACGACGACGGTGCCCACCTCGGTGTCCTGTTCTGGCACAAGGACGGCTACTCCACCGCATGCGGCCACGGCACGCTCGCGCTCGGAGCATGGGCCGTGGACAGCGGCCGCGTCGCCGCGCCCGACGACGGCTCCGTTCAGCTGCGTATCGATGTGCCCTCGGGACGGGTCGCGGCCACGGTCCACCGTGAGCACGGCCGCACCACCGCCGTCACCTTCCGCAATGTCCCGGCCCGCGTGACCGCTCGCAAGATCCCGGTCGCCACCACCTTCGGCACCGCCGACGTCGACGTCGTCCACGCCGGGGCCTGCTACGCATCCGTGCCCGCCGCGCAGCTCGGTCTCGACGTGGACCGCGCCTCACTGCCACAACTCGTGCGCGCGGGGCGGGAGATCCGTGCCGCCCTGGCCGGGCACCCCGCCACCTGGCATCCCGAGAGCCCGCTGCTCTCCGGCGTCTACGGTGTGATCCTGCACGAGGAACTGCCCGACACCGCCACCGGCCCCGCCCAGGCCAATGTGACCGTCTTCGCCGACGGCCAGATCGACCGCTCGCCCTGCGGCTCCGGGACCTCCGCACGCCTCGCCCTGCTCGCCGAGGACGGCAGGCTCGGCCCCGGCGACAGCCTGCACCACGAGTCGGTCGTCGGGACGGTCTTCACCGGCCGCGTCGTCTCCCGTACGGAGGAGGGCACCGTCACAGAGGTCACCGGCACCGCGCACCGCACCGGCGAGCACACCTTCGTACGCGACCCGTACGACACCCTGGCGACAGGCTTTCTGCTGTGACCGCACACCCGAAGGACCTGCTCCACCTGGACGCGGACGACATCGCCCGGCTGCTGACGCCGACCGCCGCGGCCGACGCCGTGGAGGCCGTACTCAGAGCCGGACTCGACCCGGAGACCTGCCCGCCGCGCACCAGCACCGGTGTTCCGGGGGGCCAGTTGCTGCTGATGCCCGCCGCGGCCGGAGCGTACGCCGGAGTCAAGATCGCCGGTGTCGCTCCGGACAACCCCCGGCGCGGTCTGCCCCGGATCACCGGCAGCTATCTGCTCCTCGACGGCGAGACTCTGGTACCGCTCGCACTGCTGGACGGGCCGGCGCTGACCGCCCTGCGCACCCCGGCCGTCTCCGCCGTCGCACTGCGGCAGCTGGCGGCGCGGGATGCCCGGCATCTGGTGCTCTTCGGCGCCGGGCCGCAGGCGTACGGCCATCTGCAGGCGGCCCTCGCGGAACGGGCGTTGACCCGCGTGACGGTCGTCGCGCCCCGTCGCGAACCGGCCGAGGCGCTCGCCGCCCACGCCCGGACGCACGGCCTCGACGCCCGCACCGGCAGCCCCCAGGACGTGGCCGGCGCCGATCTCGTCATCTGCTGCACCACGGCACGCGAGCCGCTGTTCGACGGGCGACTGGTCCCCGGGCACGCGACCGTGATCGCGGTCGGCTCGCACGAACCGGACGCGCGTGAGACCGACACCGCGCTCGTCCGCCGCTCCGCCGTGTACGTCGAGTCGCGGGCGGCGGCGCTGCGCGAGGCGGGAGATCTGCTCGTCCCGGTGGCGGAGGGCGCCATCGGGCCGGGGCACCTCGCGGGTACGCTCGCCGGATTGGTCACCGGGCAGATCTCCGCGACCGCGGGTTGTCCACAACTCTTCAAGAGTGTGGGTATGGCCTGGGAGGATCTCGCTGTGGCGGCGGCTGTCCACAGGGCAGCGACAGGGGAGCCCGGCAGCGCAACGTGACATTGTACGCTGGCCTCCGGCGGATTCACGGAGGAAGTGCCATGGGTGACCTGAAGCAGATCAACCTGATCACGGCCCAGGAGCGGCTGCGCGACCAGGTCGCCCACGCGCTGCGCGCTGCCCTGGTCGCCGGCGAACTGCGCCCCGGCAACGTCTACTCCGCGCCCGGCCTCGCGGCCGACTTCGGGATCTCGGCCACTCCGGTGCGCGAGGCGATGCTCGACCTCGCCCGCGAAGGTCTGGTCGAGCCGGTCCGTAACAAGGGCTTCCGGGTCACCGAGGTCAGCGAGCGGGACCTCGACCAGTACACCGAACTCCGCGCGCTGATCGAGGTGCCGACCATCGGCCGGGTCACACAGATCGCGACGGCGGAGCAGCTGGAGGAGCTCCGGCCGGTCGCCGAGGAGATCGTGGCGCACGCCAGGGACCACAATCTGATCGGCTATCTGGACGCCGACCGCCGTTTCCATCTCGGTCTGCTCGGGCTGGCCGGCAACGACCGGCTCGTCGAGACGGTCGGGGACCTGCGCAAGCGCTCCCGGCTCTACGGCCTGACCAAGCTCGACGAGCGGGGCCAGCTGATCTCGTCCGCGGAGGAGCACCACGAGCTGCTGGATCTGATGGTGGCCGGCGACGAGTCGGGCGCCGAGGCGTGCATGGCCCGCCATCTCGGCCATATCCGCTCTCTGTGGGCGCAGGCCAGGAACGAGCCGGTGGAGCCGCGGCCGAAGCGCACACTCGGCAGCCGCTGAGGGCGCCACGGAGCCACGGAGCCACGGGGCCACGGGACCGCAGGACCACGGGACCAACGGCCGACCGGCCCTGTCCACGCACAGCGTTGCCGTGCGGCCGAGCGGTCCGCCGGCCGTTGCCGCCGTGCAGCACCCCCGCGCCCTGCCGCCCTGCCGTCCTGCAGCGCTGCCGCCCTCCCAAATCGACGTCCTGGCGGGCCCCCGTCCCATAACATCGTTATGACACGAGGAGGCTCCATGCCCGAGATCGAACTCTCCGCCGGGACCATCGCGTACGAGGACACCGGCGGCCCTGGTCCTGTCGTCGTCCTCCTTCACGGACTGGTCCACGACGCGAGCGTGTGGCGCAAGGTCATCGCCGAACTGGCCCCCGGCCACCGCTGCATCGCCCCGACCCTCCCGTACGGCTCGCACCGCATCCCCATGCGCCCGGACGTCCCGCTGGGCCCGGACGCCGTCAACGAGCTCATCGTCGAATTCCTGGACCGGCTCGACCTCCGCGACGTCACCCTCGTCGAGAACGACTGCGGCCGCGCCCAGACCGTCGCCGCGCGCCACCCGGAGCGGCTCGCCCGCCTCGTCCTCATCTCCTGCGAAGCCTTCGACAACTACCCGCCGGGTGTGCCCGGAAAGATGATCCTGCTGTCCTGCCGCATCCCCGGCGCCGTCGCGGTCCTGGCCCGCACGCTCGCGCTCAAGCCCCTGCGCCGGCTGCCCGTCGGTGTCGGTGCGCTCACCAAGTACCCCGTGCCGGACGAGATCGTCGACGCCTGGCTGCATCCGCTCCTCACCGACAAGGCGATCCGCGACGACTTCCGCCGCTACAACCTCGCCGTACGGAAGACCGAACTCCTCGAAGCGGCCGAAGGGCTGCGGAAGTTCGACCGCCCGGCCCTGGTGGTGTGGGCGGTGGAGGACCGGATGATGCCCCGCGACCACGGCCGCCGGCTCGCCGAACTCCTGCCGTTGGGACGGCTCGTGGAGATCGAGGACAGCCGTACCTTGATCGCCGAGGATCAGCCGCAGCGGCTCTCCGCCGTGCTGCGCGACTTCATCGCCGAGCCCGAGCCGGAGCCCGAGCCGGAGCCGGACACCACCGCCTGACCGACGTACACCACCGTCCGGTCGATCGCACACCATCATGCGACCGTCCGCGGCCCACCGTCCGGCCGATCGCACACCGTCATGTGACCGTCCGCAGACCACCGCGTGACCGTCCGCACGCCACCGTCCGATCGACTGGTGACGGCCCCTGTACCCGGCTTACCGTTGAACGGTGGACGGAGCCGTCCACCGACCCTTCGGAGCCGTCCGCCGGTCCTCCGACGGGGGTGCCGCGCCATGACCACGCCCCAGCCGACTCCCGTACCGCATACCGCCGCCCCTCTGCCGGGCGGCGGTCACGGGATGGCGCTCCTGGTCATCGCCTCGTGCCAGCTGATGGTGGTCCTCGACGCCACCATCGTGAACATCGCGCTGCCGCACATCCAGAGGTCGCTCAACTTCTCGACCACGAGCCTCTCCTGGGTGGTCAGCGCATACACCCTCACCTTCGGCGGTCTGCTGCTGCTCGGCGGTCGCGCGGGCGACATCCTGGGCCGGCGCCGGGTGTTCGTCTTCGGCGTCCTGCTGTTCGTCGTCGCCTCACTGCTCGGTGGACTGGCCCAGAACTCGGGACAGCTCCTCGCCGCCCGTGCCCTCCAGGGCGCCGGTGGCGCCGTCGCCTCGCCGACCGCCCTCGCCCTCATCAGCACGACGTTCAGGGAAGGCCCCGAACGAAACCGGGCCTTCGGCGTCTTCGCGGCCGTGTCCGCGGGCGGCGGCGCGATCGGTCTGCTCGCCGGCGGCGTGCTCGTCGAATGGCTCGACTGGCGCTGGGTGTTCTTCGTCAATGTGCCGATCGGGCTGCTCATCGTCCTCGCCGCCCCGCGCCGGATCAAGGAGTCCGAGCGGCACCCCGGACACTTCGACCTCACCGGGGCGCTGACCTCGACGCTCGGCATGGTCCTGCTGGTGTACGGCTTCATCCGGGCCGCGCAGGAGGGCTGGCGCGACGGGCTCACCGTGGCGTCCTTCGCCGCGGCGGCGGTCGTCCTCGCCGTCTTCCTGCTCGTGGAATCCCGCTCCGTACAGCCGATCACGCCGCTGCACATGTTCGGCGACCGCAACCGCGCCGGTACGTACGCGATGATGCTCAGCCTCGCCGCCGCGATGTTCGGCCTGTTCTTCTTCCTGACGCTCTTCGTCCAGAACGTCCTGGACTTCAGCCCGGTGCAGGCCGGCCTCGCGTTCCTGCCCGTCAGCGCGGTCATCGCGGCCGGCGCGGGCCTGGCGTCCCGGCTCCTGCCCAGGTACGGGCCCAAGCCCTTCATGGTGACCGGAGCACTGCTGGCCACCGGGGGCCTGTCCTGGCTGACCCTGACCGATGTCCACTCCACCTATCCGGGCAGCATCCTGGGGCCGATGCTCATGTTCGGCCTCGGCATGGGGATGCAGTTCGTCTCGCTCACCCTGATGGCGCTCTCCCACGTCCCGACCCGTGAATCGGGGGCGGCGTCCGGCCTGCTCAACGTCCACCAGCAGGTCGGCGGCTCGCTCGGACTGTCCATCCTGGTCACGGTGTTCGGCGCGGCCGGCGCCGACGAGGCGGCGAGACAGGTGCCGGACTTCCTCGCCCGGGCGACCCCCCTGGAACGCCTGCGGTTCCGGCACACCGGAGAGCTGCCGCCGCCATGGGCCGACGAGGTGCTCACCGCCGGGGTGTCCACCGCGTTCGTCATGGCCGCGGTCTTCACCGCGATCGCCGCGCTGATCGCCCTCGTCGTCATCCAGGTACGCCCCTCGGACATCGAACGCCTGAAGGGCGGGGCAGGGCCGGGTCGAGCAGGCCCTGAACGGGCCCCCTGAGCGGGCAGCCACTCAGGCCCTGAGCAGGCCCTGAGCAGGCCCTGAGCGGCCCTCATCCCGCCCGCCCGGAGTCTGCTCACGGGCTGTGACCTCGCTGAACGATTGCACCCGGGCTAGCATGAAATGGTTGTTATGCGCTCTTTGCGCTGCCCGGCCGACACCTCGGCCGCCCGCTCCGCGCCGAATCGACAGGCAGGTGATGGTGTTGTCCGGATCGAGGAAATCCTCTGTCTACAAAGGCACGTCGTCCCAGGCGATCCGTCACCAGTACGACTTTCTGGGCGACTTCTACCGGCTGACCCTGGGCCCCGAACTCGTCTACTCCTACGGAATGTGGGAGCCCGGTGACACGCTCGAATCCGCCCAGCTGCGCAAACTCGACCACCACGCCGAGGCGGCGCGGGCCGTGGGCGCGGGGCGTGTCCTCGACGTCGGCTGCGGCTGGGGCAGTCTCATGCAGCGACTGGTGGAGACGCACCACGTCCAGCACGTGGTGGGGATCACCATGAGTCCGGGCCAGGCGGCCTGGGTACGGGATCAGGGCTGGCCGCACTGCGAGATCCGGGCCGAGAACTGGTTCGACCATGAACCGGACGCGCCCTACGACGCCATCATCGCCATCGAGGCCATCGAGCATTTCGCGGGCAACACCATGTGGCGGGCGAAGCGTGTGGCCCGCTACCGCGAGTTCTTCGAGCGCAGCCATTCCTGGCTGGTACCCGGTGGGCGGATGTCCTTGCAGGCCAATGCATGGAACGACCGCGGATGGCTCGCGTCCCTGGTGTTGCCGGCCCGACGGCTGGACCCGCAGAGCGGCACGGACGGCAACGGCAAGGGGGGACGGCTCGGCCTCAAGGAAGACATCTACGACGGTGCGAAGAACATCCGAGAGGGTCTGCACGCATCACGCAAGGTGTTTCCCGAGTGCTTCCTTCCGAACCGCGCCGAGCTGACCGAGGCCGGCCGCGGACTGTTCAAGGTTCTTGACGTGCGCAGCGATCCGGAGGACGGCGTACTGACCGTGCAGAGCTGGCTGGAGCGGGGCCGGGCCCACCGGGCCCGAGGTGCCGAACTCATCGGCGAAGACGCCGTTTCCGACATCATCAGAGAGCAGCGTGCAGCGCTCAAGTTCCTGCGTGAGCGGCGCTCCACCGTTCTCCGGATGGTCCTGGAAAGGGTGTGACCACCCGGTGCCGTGGGCGGCACCGGAGCGGATGAGGGCGATGTTTCAGCTCCTCCGGGGCAGAGGCCCGGCGTGGTCACGCGGGCTTGGGCCATGGTCACGCGGGCTTGGGCGCACGACCGGTCCGATCGGTTGCGCAGGGTCAGTATCAGGCGGATTCTGGACCTGATGAAGCAGGCCGATGAGGGCGCCATGAGCTACGCAAGGGAGGCGACCGGGGACGCCGACTTCCGTGGCCCGCTGGACGTCACGAAAGCGGCCACGCTCGTCCTCGACGCCCAGGACATCGTCATCGGATGGAGTCCTGCGGCCCAGGAGCTCCTCGGCTACCGTCCGGACGAGATCGTCGGACGTCCCGTCGGCACTTTCCTGGTGGCAGCGGCCGAAGCCGCGTCGGCCGGCCGGACCGCCGGGGAGCCGGTCCCGCCCATCCCGGAGCGGGATCTGCAGGCCGCCGTCCACCGGGACGGTCACCTTCTGCAACTTGTCGCTGCGGTCTGTCCCCTCTCCGGTACCGGGCCGGCGGAGCGGGTCCTCGTGGCGGCCGACCGCGAGCAGCTCAGGGACTGGGAATCCCTGCTGGCCATGCTGCACGGTCTGGCCACCCAGTCACCTCTGGGTCTCGCCATCTACGACACCGATCTCCGTCTCGTATGGTGCAACGCCGCGTCCGAGGAGGAGCTCGGGCGGCCGCTCGCGGAAGTCCGGGGCGGGCTCGCCGACGAGCTGTACCCCGAAGGCAGGTTCGTGACACGCGGATATCCGGAGACGCTCGACGGGGTCATGCGCCAGGTGCTGGAGACCGGAGAGCCGATCCTCGACCTGCACTTCCGCGCGGAGCAGCCCAGCGACCCCGGGCGGGTACACCTGTGGTCCTGTTCCTACTACCGGCTGCAGGACGCGGACGGCCACGTGATCGGCCTGTGCGAGGACGCGTTCGACATCTCCGACCGCTACGAGGCGCAGCGGCAGCTCAATCTGCTGGTCGAGGCCGGCCGCCGGGTCGGAACCACACTCGACGTGATCGTCACCGCGGACGAGCTGGCCGAGGTGGCGGTGCCCGGCTTCGCCGACCGCGTCGACGTCGATCTCGCCCCGGCGGTGCTGGAGGGTGAGGTGCCGGGCGTCGCAGGTCGGGCGGGCATCGAGCTGATCCGCGCCTCCTCGCGCTCGGCAGCACCCGGCGGCGCAGCGGACACCGCGGGGGCGCGGGGCCGTCCACCGCGCCCGGTGCAGTACCCGGACGGCTCGCCCCAGCACCGCAGCCTTGCCTCGGGCGGGCTGGTGGTCGAGGACAACACCCTCGTCGCGCCGCTGCGCGCCGGGGGCAGCGCCCTGGGCCTGGTCACCTTCGTACGCGGCAGCGAGTCGGGAGTCTTCGACAGTGGTGCCGTCGCGGTGGCGGACGAGCTGGTCGCCCGCGCCGCGGTGTCCGTCGACAACGCTCGCCGCTTCACCCGCGAACGCGCCGCGGCCCTGGCACTCCAGCGCCAGCTCCTGCCCCAGCACCTGGCGCCGAACTCGGCGGTCGAAGTGGCCCACCGCTATCTGCCCACGGACGATCTGAGCGGCGTCGGCGGCGACTGGTTCGACGTCATCCCGCTGTCCGGGACGCGCGTCGGACTCGTCGTCGGGGACGTGGTGGGCCATGGGCTCCACGCGGCGGCCACCATGGGACGGCTGCGGACGACGGTACGCGCGCTCGCACCCATGGACATCCCTCCCGACGAACTCCTCAAACGGCTCGACGATCTTGTGGGACAGTCGGCGGAGCACGGCGCCGACGCCCTCTGCGTGTGTCCCGGCGACGATGATGTCGCCCTTGGCGCCACCTGCCTCTACGCGGTCTACGACCCCGTGTCGCGAAGCTGCACCGTGGCCCGCGCGGGCCATCTGCCGCCCGCGGTCGTGGCACCCGACCGACGCGTCAGTTTCCCGGATCTGCCGGCCGGCCCACCCCTGGGGCTGGGCGGGCTGCCCTTCGAGTCCCTGGAGCTCGAACTGCCGGTGGGCAGTCTGGTGGCCCTCTTCACGGACGGTCTGGTCGAGGCCCGCGACCGGGACATCGACAAGGGGCTGGAAACCCTGAGGAGGGTCCTCAGCGAGGGCGCGAATTCCCTGGAGGAACTCTGTGACCGTGTCATCCGCGAACTGCTTCCGGGCGGCACGACCACCGATGACACGGCCCTCCTGCTGGTCCGTACCCGCGAGCTCGACAGCCGCAGGGTCGCCGCCTGGGACCTGCCGGCGGAGCCGGTCGCCGCCGGCCGCGCGCGGGAGCTGGTCGCCGGCCGGCTGAGCGACTGGGGCCTGGACGAGCTGGTGTTCTCCACCGAGCTGATCGCCAGCGAGCTGGTCACCAACGCGGTCAGGTACGCCGAGGGGCCGCTGCACCTGAGGCTCATCCACGACCGCACGCTGGTGTGCGAAGTCGCGGACGCCGGACACACCGCCCCTCACCTGCGCCACAGCGGGGAACTCGACGAAGGCGGGCGGGGACTGTTCATCGTGGCCCAGCTCGTCCTGCGCTGGGGGACGCGCTACAGCAGCGGCGGCAAGACCATCTGGACGGAACAGGCGCTGCCCTCGGACTGACGGTGTCGCCGCACCGACGCCGTGCCCGGCGTTCTCGCTGGTATCCCAGATCTTCCGTCGCCCCTGCCCGGTTGGTCGGTGGTGGGCCGAATACCGGGCGATCCTCGGGTGGGGGTTCACGCGACGAGAGGTCCGCTGCTTCGCTGGCGCTGTGACGGAACACGGGCCGGCGCTGTGACGGAACAGGGGCCGGCGTTGTGACCGGACATGGATGGAGGCTGCGTGGACCTCGGTAGCGCGACCGCCCCCCTGGTCGCGGTCGTAGGAGTCGTCGGGACGCTGCTGTCCGCGCTGTTGACCCAGCGCGCGGCGGACCGCAGCCGGCAGCGCGAACAGGAGCGGGCCGAACAGTTGCGGGACCGGCGCAGCGAGGCCCGGGAGCTGCGGTCGTGCTACGTGGCGCTCAACACCTCGGCCCGGCAGTATCTGGCCGCGCTCACCGACCAGTTGCACGCGCTGGGCCGCGACGAGGATCTGCGGTCCGTGCGGCAGCGGCTGACCGAGGCGCGTGACCAGCACCGGGACGTGTACGCGGAGGCCCAGATGCGGGTGCCGGTGCGCGTGCTCGAACTCGCCGGCGACCTCAGTCATGACCTGGGCCTGGTGTACGGCATGGTCCGACGCCTGGACGACGGTGTCCTGAGAGCCGGGGACTCGCCGGACGCCGTGCAGGAGACCATCGACACACTGTGGGGGCGGCTGCGGTTGATGCGGCGCGAGATGAGGGCCGATCTGGGCGCGTCCCGGGCGGATTTCGGGCGTTGAGCACGAGAAGTGCCGGATCTTGTCGCCGTGGGTCCGGCGGATCGGCATAGTGGCGGTGAATCCAAGGGCTGTCGAGGTCCCGGAGGGGCAGGGTGCCGGTGAGCGACGAGGAGAGCGGCGGCGTACAGGGGCTGCGGGCCTGGGCTGCGGACGCTGCGGAGCGGGTCAGGCAGTTGATTCCCGCCATGGGGGCCCGCTCGGTGCCGCCGCGCGCCTACGACGCGCCGGTCGCCGAACTCGACCAGCTGGCAGGGCTGCTGGACCACGACCCCGGCCTGCGCAGTGCGGTGAGCGTATGGCTGGGAGGCGCGCTGGCCCTGCGGCAGGCCGCCGGGGGTGGTGAACCCGCGGACAGGGAGCGGGCGGAGACGCTGCTGCGGGACGCGCGGGACCGCACGACAGCGCTGGGAGCGACGGCGACCGAAGAGGACCGGCGGTGGGCGGCGTTGTTCCTGGTGTCGGCGATCATGCCGACACTGTCGCAGCCGGGCGTATTCCGGGCGGCGGACAACCTCTCCGCCGTGGTCGACTGGGTCACACGGGCGGGACCCGCCGGGATGATGAGCTTCGGGGCGGAGATGGAAGCGCTGACCGCGGAGGTGGTGGAGTTACCGTTGCCGCCGGAGTTCCTCGGGGAGTTGCGGCGGATGCAGGGGCTTTTCTCGACTCCCCCGGGGCCGGAGTTCACCGAGCTGCTCATGAGCTCGATGCCCGCCGGGGATCCTGATGCGGATCTGCTGCGGCAGATGATGGACCAGCTGTGGGGCATGGCCGGGGCCCCCGCCGGCGGGCGCGCCGACCACACCGGACCCCGCAGGAGCCCGGATCCCGAGCCGGCCCCGGAGCCCGACTCGTCCCCGGCCCCCGAACCGTCCGCGGATCCCGAGCCGTCCGCGGCCCCCGACTCGTCCGCGGATCCCGAGCCGCCGTCGGCCCCCGACCCGTCCTCGGACCCGAAATCCGTGCTCACGCCCGACAACATCCGTCGGCTCGCCGCCGCCATGGACGCCGTCAACGCCACCACGCACAGCCTCGACGACGTGCTCAAGAGCGGCGATCCCCAGGCGCTCAACGAACTTCTCCGCCGCCTGCGCTCCGTACAGGACCAGCCGCCCCCCGGGCCGGACCCGACCTCCGCGCTGGAGAGCCTGCGGGCACTCCTGCTCAACGTCAGTCCGGTCGTCGGCGGCACGCTCCAGGACCGGTCGGCCGGCCGTGCCCACATGGAGAGCATCGTCGGATACATCGAGAATCTCGAAGGACCGCTGCCTCCGGGAGCGGGTGATCCTGCCGACTGGGCCGTCTGGGCGCGCACGTTCGCGCTGTACACCCGGGTCCTCGATGCCGGGGAGACGGAGGACGCCCAGGCGCTCCGTGAGCTGGTGGACGAGGCCGAAGCGCTCGAGAGGACCGTTCCCGAAGGCCACTCGTTCCGGTTCATCGTCCTCTCGGCCCTGGGGGCGGCCTACGCCAGGCTCGGCACCGTCACCGGGGACAAGGAGATGATGCTGCGTGGCCTCCCGTACCTGGAGAAGGGGATGTCCGGTGTCCGGGAGAGCGGTCTTCCGTTCGCCGACAAGATTCGCTTGCCGCACGTCCCGGACTTCGATCTGCTCCGCGCCGGCCTCACCGGCGACCCGGTGCCGGTGCACGACCACGTTCCTCCGCCTCCGGGCGCCTCCACGGAGGAGCTGCACGGCTCCGCGCTCTCCGTGGCCATGCGCTACTCGCTCACCCACGACCGCGCGGACCTCGACACGCTGATCGACGAGCTGGAGCGGGTCCGTGACGGCGTCCGGGAGGGGAGGGCGCCGAGGATCGCCGCCGAGGCGCTGTGGCAGCTGGCCATGGCATATCGCGAGCGTGGTGTCTCCAACGACGACGTCAAGGACATCACGGCCCTGGAAGCCGCCAAGGAGGCGCTGACGGCGCTCGCCGCCGACGTCCTCCTCCAGGCCGGTGCGGAGCACGGACTGCTGGCGGCACGTTCCGGGGCGAGCAGGGGGGTGCAGGCCGCGCTGTGGGCGGCCTCGCAGGGGCGGCTGCACGAGGCGGTGGCCGCGCTGGAACTGGGCCGGGCCCTGGTGCTGCACGCGGCGTCCACCTCGTCCGCCGTACCCGAACTCCTCGATGCGGGCGGGCACCACGATCTCGCCGAGGCGTGGCGGGCGGTCGGCGCGGCCCAGGGCCCCGGGGCCGACGACGAGGGCCACGTCCCCGGCGAGCTGCTGAGCACGCTGCGCCGCCAGGCCTTCGAAGCCCTCGGCTACCGGCGGGAGGGCGGCCTGCTCGGCACGCCCACGCTGAGCGAACTCGCGGACGGGGTCGCGGAGAGCGGCGCGGACGCGCTCGTCTATCTGGTTCCCGGCGAGACCGGCGACGCCGGCGTGGTGATCGTGGTGGGTCCCCAGCTCGGCGCCGGGGTGGCGGTACGGCCGCTCCTGTCCGGCGCCGAGAGCGGCCCGTTGGAGCGCTACCTCGACGCCACCGCCGTACGCGATGCCGCGGCAGGCGACGGCGGCCGACGCGATCCGGCTGCCGAACAGGACTGGGAGGAGGCCCTCACGGCGCTCTGCGACTGGGCCTTCCAGGTGCTCGGCCCCGTCCTCGCCGGTGTCGAGGAGCGGCTCGCGGCCGACGGCGACCGGGACGACCGGCCGCTCAGGCTCGTCCTGGTGCCTTGCGGGCGACTCGGCATCGTCCCCTGGCACGCCGCGCGCTTCCCGGACGAAGCGCCCCACGACCACCTCTGCCAGACCGCCGTGATCAGCTACGCGGCGTCCGGCAGCCAGTTCCTGCGCACGCTCCGACGCGCCCCGCGCGAACCGGCGGCCGCCCCCGTCCTGCTGGCCGACCCGGCCATGGACCTGACGCATGCCGAGGTCGAGGTCATGGCCCTGCGGAACGCCTTCTACCGGCAGGCCCGGATGTGCGGGGGCCTCTTCGAGGTGCCCGACGAGGAGCTGGTCCCGGGCACGCCCGACGACGTCCTCGCGTTCCTCGCCGACGGGGCCTCGCTGCTCCATGTGGCCTCGCACGGATCGGCGGGGACGCGTCCCACGGTCTCGGCCCTGCATCTCGCCGCCCCCGAGGGCACCGGGCACTCGCTCGCCGACGACGGCGCACCGGGGGCGGGGCCGGACCCGGGCATGCTGACGGTGACCCGCCTCCTCGACCGGCCGGACGCACACCATGCGGCCGAGGACGGACCGTTGGTCGTGCTCAGTGCCTGCCAGACCGATCTGAGCACCCGCGACCACGACGAGGCGCTGACCCTCACCACGGCGTTCGTCTCCGGCGGAGCGCGGGACGTCGTCGGATCACGGTGGACGACCCAGGACAGCGCGTCGGCGCTGCTGATGGCGGTGTTCCACCACCACCTGACCGTCGAAGGGCTCAGCCCCGTCGACGCGCTCAGGGCCGCGCAGCTGTGGATGCTCGACCCGCACCGCGCGAATCCGGGCTCGCTCCACGGTGAGTTGCTGCGACAGATGGAACGACCCGATCTCGGCCGGATCCCGCTCTGGGCCGCCTTCATCCACCAGGGGCATCCGGGCCCGGGAGAAGCGCGGACCGGAAGCCGGGGAGAAGCACAGACAGGTACCGGAGGGGGAACGCATGAGCGACGGCCGTGCGAGTGACGGCCCCGGCCGTCCGGCGGAGCGGCTGCTCGCCATGGTCGGCGAGCACCGGGACACCATCCGCGAGGCGTTCGACGACGAGCAGTACGCGCTACTGCTCGCCAGGCTGCAAGGCCTCGCCGCCACGGCCCCGGAGAACGTCAGAGCGGTCCGCAGGGCAGTCCATGGCGTCCGCCTGGCCCTGCTGCCGCTGCCGCTGGACCATCCGGTGCGCGTCGCGCTGGACTCCGTACGGCTGGTCGCGGCGCCATCCGGGCCGACGGCCGTGGCGGGGGCACTGGAGCTGGTCGCCCTGCTGGCGAGCTCGTCGGCGTCCCCCGAGACCATCGGCGACACCGCACAGGACGAGCTGCTCCAGGCACCGGCCCTCTCGGCCGACGAGGCGGGGGCCCGCTGCGGGGGCGCGCCGCCCCCCGAGCTGATCAGACTGGCGGATCCCCGGGACGGCGACCGCTATCCGGAGTTCCAGTTCGCCGAAGGCGGCGGCACTCCGCACGAGGTCGTCCTCGAAGTCAACCGGCTGCTCCTCGCGGAGGTCGACCCCTGGGGCGCCGCGGCCTGGTGGCTCAGCGGCAACAGCTGGCTGGGCGGGACACCCGCGTCGCTTCTCGGCAGGCTGCCCGACCATCGGCTGGTCGGCGCGGCCACCGCACTGGTGGAGGGGGAATGATGAGCGACTTCTTCCCCATGATCGAGTTCGAGCTGCGCCCGAACCGTCATGTGATCCCGGCGGGCACGGAGCTGTGGAGGGTGCACCAGTCCAAGTACGCGGCGGATCAGTTCAACCCGAAACTCGCGGACATCCACTTCGACGGGGGCCGCTTCGAGGGCACCCTGCTGGATCCGTACCACAGCCTGTACCTGGCGGACACCTCGATCACGGCCCTCGCGGAGAGCGTGCTGCGCTCCCGGCCCTTCGAGCTGTCGGTCGGCATGCGGCGGATCCCCTACCGCACGGTCTGGCAGCGGTCGCTCAGCGTCCTGCGCACCCGGTGCGAGCTGAACCTGGTCTCCCTGATCGAGGGGAAGGACCTGGCCGCCGTCTGTCAGGACTCCACGCTCCTGGAGGACGAGAGCAACTACGCGAAGGCACGGCGCTGGGCGAGCGAGATCCGGGCGCAGGCTCCGGATGCCATGGGGCTGATCTGGGAGTCCCGGCGGAACCGGTCCCAGCTCGCCCTGGTGCTCTTCCACGATCGCTTCGAGCAGTGCGACGGCACGCCGCTGGAGGTGCTGCCGGACGGAGGGGTCCCGGACCTCGGCTCCCAGGAGGGCATGAAGAAGGCGAACGAGCTCCTCGCACCACTGCGGGCGATGATCTCGGAGCCCGTGTGGCAGTGATGTCCTCGGGGGCCGTCCGGCCCTGGCTTGTCCGCCTGTGAAGAGTGGTGCCATGGTGGTCGCATGGCATCGTCCTTACCTGACCACGCGTCATTTCTGCCTGAACTGAAGGAAGTCAGGCGCGCGGGACTGGTCCGGCTGCGCGGGCGCGCCCTGCCTGCCCTGGAGTCGGCGGCGGAGGCGGTGACCGCGACCGCCGCCCGGACTCCCGGCGCGGCTGTCGAGACGCTGCTGCGACTCGCCGTGTCGCGCCTGGATGCCGGCACCTTGCGCACCGCCGCCGAGTACACCCTCGGGCTGGCGCAGGGCACCCGGGACTGGCCGGCCTCCTCCCGCCGGGCCAGGGCGGCCTCGGTGTACGGGGTGAGCGTCGAGCGGTTCCGCAAGGACCACGAGGTGATGGTCCTGGAGCAGGTCGCCGAGCACATCGTGCGCCTCGCGACGGAGACGGACCGGGCGCCCGGTACTGCCCCCGTGCCCGAGGGGGGTGCCGGCACACACCGGACCGTGCGGGTCAGGGCGGGCGACCGGCCCGTGACGCTCACGCTCCATGTGCACCCCGTGGACCTGTTGCGCGACGTGGACGTGGTGGTCTCCCCGTCCAACGTCCATTTCGCGCTGCCCGAGCGGTACAAGTCGTCGGTCGCCGCGTCGCTGCGCCGGGCGGCCGCCGTGCACGGTGTGACCGGTGACCTTCTGGACGACCCGGTCCACGGCGAGCTGCGCAAGTGGGCGGCCCGGCACGGCACTTCGGGACGCGCCGTGCTGCCCGGCACCATGGCCGTCACCGGTGCGGGGGCCCTGGCCGGCCAGGGCGTACGACGGATCTACCACGCGGCGATCGCCGTTCCGCGGGCCGGGACGAACGACTACGACGTGCTGCCGTCCGACGTCACCCGGGCCGTGTCCCGGGCTCTGGCGGTCCTGGCCGAGGAACACGACCGCTTCGCCCCGCCGCTGCGCTCGGTGTGCTTCCCGCTGCTCGGCTCGGGGCGCGGCGGGCTGCCGTACGAGGTCAGTCTGGCCGCCGTATGGGCCGCCATGGAGGCGGAGTTGGCGCGCGGGGCGCAGTGGGACGTCCACTTCGTGGTGCGAACGCCCGAGGCGGCGGCGCTGGTGGAGCGCATCCCGGCCGGAATGCGCCCCGCTCGCGACCTGCGCTCGACCGGCTGACCCGGTGGAATGGAAGGACGTCCCTCCGCTCCGCGCGAGGAGATGCAAGGGGGCGTGACGGGAGTTGCTGTCGCTCCACAGTGCGAATTGCCGACGGGGATCGGAGGAGGATATTCCGCCGAAGCCGGATGGGCTGGTCAGCGGATTGATTCAACAGTCCGTGAGCCGGGAAGTTGATCATTTCATCGTGTCATCATGATGCATCCATGAATCGGGTGTTGCGTGAGGTGGTCGTCCGGGGCTGTCAGGGCGCCGCAGGGATCGGACCGCGACGGGGAGTTGGGGGAGTGGACAGATGAGGGGGGCCTGTGATCCGCAGGCTGCCTGCCCGGTGTGTGCGACCCCGGATCAGCAGAGCGACTTCTGTACGGTTTGCCGATGGCGTCTCCATGACGACCCGGTACTGGGGGAGTTGACAGCCCGGGACCTGGAGGTCGCCCGGGACGCGCTCCGGGCGGCCGAGCGCGCCTGGGACATCCGGGCGGCGGCGCTGTCGGCCCGGAGCCCGGAGGACGGCCGACGGGTCGCGGAGCTGACCCGGGAAGGTCCACCGGGGCGGGACGAGGACAAGCCGCCTGGAACCGGTCCGGCCGACTGCGCGATTCCGTCCGGGCGCGGCGATCTCCTCGAAGACCTCCACCGCGGACGCTTCAAGGAATTGTCGTTCGTGGAATTCACGGCCGACGGCCTCCATATGATCAAGGCGACCGTCGGAGAGGCCGGAATCCCGCTGCGGAACGACGCGGGAAGCATGACATGGCGTTCCCTCGTTCCGGCGTTCGATTCCGACGAGGATGTACGCCGTTTCCAGCTCGCGGGAGGAATAGGGAAAACCCTGCCGCCCGTGGACCGCGGGGAATTCGACGCCGCTGTGCTGCGGTGGCTCACGGCATGCCTGCCGGCCGTCCCCGACCCCCCGGTCGTCCTGCTGCGGCCCCCGCCCGGATGGGTGCTGCTGGAGCGCGCGGCCGTCGCCGTGTGGGGAGCCTGCGCTCCTCGGGCCGAACTGCACGCGGGAAGTGCGGAGCCGGTGGACGGCATCCCGGCCCGCCGTACGACCGCCGACGCGGTGCGCCATCTCGTGCGTACCCTGCCGCTCCTGGCCGACCACACGCTGCTGCTGGCCCGGGCCGACCGCGACACCGGCGCCGTGCACCCCCACAGCCATGTGCTCTTTCCCGCAGGTACCCGGCTCGGCCCCGGTGAGACCGCGACCACCGAAGTCACCGTGCACGGTGGAGTCACCGGACGCGACGCCCTTCACCTCCCCGTGCTGGCCGGTGTGCCCGCCGCCGACGGGACCGGTGCGCCACCGGTGAGCATGCATCAGGTCGAAGTCGGGGCACTGGAACCGGCGCGGCTGACCTTCGTGTTACGCGGACCGGGGGAGGTGGACCTCGTCGCCCCCGGTGCCCGCACGTCCGGCGGGCGCAGGGATCCCGCCGCCGTCGACGTGCGGGGTCTGCTCGCTGCCCTGCCGTGCCGGATCGTGAGGCCTCCGCGGCTGGAACTGTTCTTCACCGTCGAGCTCAGCGGCGCCGACCCGGGGGAGACCGAGGAACGCCTCACCTTCGTGCGGGACGTAGCCGGCCTGCTGGCCCGGCGGGATCGCGCCGGCACCTCGATCCGTGTCGGAGCCGTCGGCCACTACGACCACACCGTCTATGAGAGCACATGGGCCAAGCAGGGCACTCTGCTGCAGGCACCCCTCTCCGCGCGGCCGCCCGCCGAGCTGCCGGCCGCCCTGGACGGATGGTCGCACGCCCGGCGGCGGCAGGACACGGTGTCGTCCCTGGAGGACGCGCTGCGGGCAGTGGCCCTGCTCGCCTCCGGGCACCCGGGCGCTGCCGACGTGCGGCAGGTGGTCCTGATCGTCGCCCGCCGTCCGCCCGCGCCGCCCCGTCAGCAGGGCATCGTCCCGGCCTGCCCGCACGGCGCGGACTGGCGGACGGCCCTCGCCCGGCTGCGCTCCCGCGGTGTCCGGGTGATGACCCGGGTGGATCCCGCAGCCGGGCCGCCACCGACAGACCTTCCGGGCCATGTGGCCCGGCACTACGCCGACGAGGTCTGGAAAGCCCTCGGCGCCGACGGCGCCTTCCGTCCCGGCGCCGACCCGGCGGCAGCCGTGGCCGAGAGCCTCGCCCCGCCCTGGCGGCTGGAGGGCCCGGACTGCCGTCTCGCCTTCGCCGCCCCGCTCGTGTGACACCGCCCCGCGTCCCCGCCGCCCCGCGTCCCCGGTACGAGGAGAGTTCATGTCCGATCTCTACGACCCGAACAAGAAGGAATCCGGCGGCCCGGCCCCGGCAGGCACGGCCACCTCGCGGGACACGGGCCC
>NZ_JBSGZO010000031.1:0-39942 GCF_053611045.1 Streptomyces sp. NPDC054841
CGCCAAGGCCCCGTCGTTCACCCCGTCGGTCAGCGACTGGGCCTCCGTGGCCTTCGAGGTCCGTTCGCGCTGGCCGCACGGCGGCGACTCGGTCGGCATCCCGACCTGGTTCTACGGCCATGAGCCGCCGAACCCCTTCGCCGGCCACATCGCCAAGTACTTCGCCAACGCCATCCGCGAGGACGGTCTCCTCGCCCGCTGCAACGCGGGCGTCGTCTTCCTCCCCGGCGCGGCCGGCACGGTCCAGGAGATCTTCGACAACACGACCCCGAACTACTACGAGTCCCGCGGCGAACCCACCCCCATGGTCCTGGTGAACCGGTCCCACTGGACGGAGAAGCTTCCGGCCTGGCCGCTTCTGCAGTCGCTGGCCGCGGACCGGTCCATGGAGTCCCGGATCGCCCTGGTGGAGTCGGTGGACGAGGTGCCGGAGGCGCTGGCACGCCTGACGGAGGCCGCACGGCCGGCTGTCTGAGCGGCGGGCGTCCGAGAGGTCGTACACGTGGTCGTCCGCGCGGTCATCCGCGCGGTCGTCCACGTCGTCGTCCGCGAGGTCGTCCACGAGGGAAAAGCAACTTCCGCACCGAAACTCGCGTCTGGCAGTCGGAACGAACGGGACCGACCCACACCGACCCATACGTGAACGGAGCTTTCGGTGCTCATAGGACTGCTGACCGCGGTGGCGGCGTCGATCTGTTACGGCACAGGCTCGGTCCTGCAGGCCGTGGGATCGCGCAAGTCCGCCCGCCGGGAGGCCACCGCCGGTGTCACACAACACGGCGGGCCGAGTCTTTCCTCGACCGCCAAGGCGGCGATGACCTGGGAGTTCATCGTCGGCACGATCCTCGACTTCGTCGGGTTCGGGCTGGGCGCGCTGGCGGCGCGGCTGCTGCCGCTGTTCCTGTCGCAGACGGTGATCAGCGCCAACCTGGTGATCACGGCGGTGCTGAGCGTCAAGCTGCTCGGGATCCGGCTGAACCGCGCGGAGTGGACGTCGATCGCCGTGGTCTGCTCCGCCCTGGTGCTGCTGGCGACGGCGGCGGGCCCCGAGGGCAGCGGGCACACGCCGATCGCCACGCACTGGTGGCTGCTGGCGATTTCCCTGCTGCTGATGGTGGGCGGCACTGTCGTCGTACGCCTTCTGGGGTCGCGCGCGGCGATCCTGGCCGGTCTGCTGTCCGGGCTCGGGTTCGGCGCGCTGGGCGTCGGGGTGCGCGTACTGAACGGCATCGATCCGTTCGATCCGGGCGCCCTGCTGTCCGACCCCGCGCTCTACGCGATCCTCGTCGCCGGTATCGGCGGGATGTATCTGCACACGGTCGCCCTGCAGATCGGCTCCGTCAACGGCGCCACGGCGGCGCTGGTGGTCGGCGAGACCGTGCTGCCGGGCATGATCGGTGTGCTGTGGCTGGGAGACGCCTCGCGTCCCGGGTTCGCGTGGGCGGCGATCGTCGGGTTCGTCCTCGCCGTGTCGGGCGCGGTGGCGGTGGCGTGGTTCGGCGAACCGGAGGGACACGGCGCCGATGCAGTTCCGGAGCCTGCGGAGCCCCGTCGTCCGGAGCAACTCCCGAACCTGTCCGGCGTGTGAGACGGACGGACACGCCGGCCGACTGAGCAGCGGCGGCGACCCGTCAAGCCCGTCCGGGGTCCCACACGCCGCAGGGCTCAGCGGGAGTCCGAGGACGGGTACACCGGGTCACTCGGCGGCACCATCGACCGGGTCGAGGACCACCACATCCTCCGCGGCGAAGGCGACACCGACCGTCGTGCCCACCTCGGGCGCGTCCTTCAGGCCGCACTCCGCCTCCAGGGGCGGGCCGTCGGAGGGCCGCAGCCGTACCGCCACGTGATGCCCCCGGAAGGTGAGCGACTCGACCACGCAGCGCAGCCCGTCGTCCGCCGCCCCGAGCCGTACCGCAGCAGGACGGACCAGCAGCCGGCAAGCGCCCTGCGCGGAGCCGGCGGGGACGGGGATCCTGCCCCACACCGTGTCGGCGGCCTCGCCGGACACCGTCGCGGGCACCACGTTGTCGAAGCCGAGGAAGCGGGCGACGAACTCGGAGGCGGGACGCTGCCACACCTCACGCGGTGTGCCGCTCCGGGCGATGCGCCCGTCCCGCATGACGACGACCCGGTCGGCGAGCGCGAAGGCCTCGCCCTGGTCATGGGTGACGGCGAGCACGGTCGTACCCAGCTGACCGAAGAGCCCTCGGAGTTCGACGACGAGCCGTTCCCGGAGGGTACGGTCGAGCTGGCCGAGCGGCTCGTCGAGCATCAGCAGCCTGGGCCGTGGCGCGAGTGCCCGGGCGAGGGCGACGCGCTGCTGCTCACCGCCGGAGAGCGCGGCGACGGCACGTTCTCCGGCTCCCGGGAGCCCGACGAGTTCGAGCAACTCCGCCACGCGGCGGCGTTGTTCGTCCCTGGACACGCCGTGCATGCGCAGGCCGAACGCGACATTGCCGCCGACGTCGCGCTGCGGGAAGAGCTGATGGTCCTGGAACATCAGGCCGACTCCGCGCCGGTGCACCGGCACCCCGGCCTGGTCGGAGCCGCCGAGCAGGATGCGGCCGCCGTCCAGGGGCTGCAGTCCGGCGACGGCCCGCAGCAGGGTGGACTTGCCACTGCCGCTGGGGCCCAGGACGCACACGATCTCGTGGTCGGCGACCTCCAGGTCCACCGCGTCGAGCGCTGCCCGCCGCCCGAAGCGTACGGTCGCCTCCTCGAGTGCCAGCATCAGAACTCCTCCGAGGAACGGTCGGGACGGAGCCGGTCGAGCAGCAGCAGCGCCGCGGCGCAGACCAGCATGAGGATGGTCGAAAGAGCCATCGCCTGCCCGTAGTTGAGTTCGCCCGGGCGGCCGAGGAGCCGGGCCACGGCGACCGGCAGCGTCGGGTTGTCGGGCCGGGCGATGAAGACCGTCGCGCCGAACTCACCGAGCGAGACGGCGAAGGCGAAGCCCGCGGCGACGAGCAGAGCCCGGCGCACCATCGGCAGATCGACCTCGCGCCAGGCTCGCAGCGGCGAGGCGCCGAGGACGGCCGCCGCTTCACGCAGCCGCACATCGACGGCCCGCAGCACCGGCAGCATGGTCCGCACCACGAACGGCACACCCACCAGGGCCTGGGCCAGCGGTACCAGGATCCACGTGGTGCGCAGGTCGAGCGGTGGCTCGTCGAGGGTGATCAGGAAGCCGAAGCCGACGGTGACGGCGGAGATCCCGAGGGGCAGCATGAGCAGCGTGTCGAAGCCCCGGACCAGCCGGCCCGCCTTCCGGGTGAGTGCCGCGGCCGCGAGACCGCCGATCAGCAGGGCGATGGCGGTGGCGGCGAGCGCGTACTGGAGGGAGTTCCACACGGCCTCCAGCGGCGGTACGAGGAAGGTGCCGCCGCTCGCCTCCGCGGACCGTAGTGCCTGGTAGAAGTCGAAGCCGTATCCGCCGGGCCCGTCGAACGAGCGCTCGACCAGCACGCCCAGCGGCGCGATGATCAGCAGAGCGACCGTCACCAGGACTCCGGCGAGCAGCGCCCACTGACCCGTGCCGCGCGGCCGGTGCGCCGTGCGTGCCGGATCGACGAGCCGCAGCGCCGTCTCCCGCCGCCGTACCGTCCAGGCGTGCACGGCGAGGATCGCGCCGACCGCCGCGAACTGCACCAGGGTCAGCACGGCGGCCGTCGACAGGTCCAGGACCTGCGCCGTCTGCCGGTAGATCTCCACTTCGAGTGTGGAGTACGCCGGTCCGCCGAGGATCTGCACGACACCGAAGGAGGTGAAGGTGAAGAGGAAGACCATCAGCGCAGCGGCGGCGACGGCCGGGGTCAGCGCGGGGAGGGTGACGCGCCGCCAGGCTGCGAGGCGGCTTGCTCCGAGGACCCGTGCCGCCTCCTCCTGGCGCGGGTCGAGCTGTGACCACAGACCGCCCACGGTCCGTACGACGACGGCGTAGTTGAAGAAGACATGGGCGAGGAGGATCGCCCAGACGGTCGTGTCGAGGCGTACGCCCCACCGTTCGTCGAGCAGCCCGCCGCGGCCGAGCAGGGCCAGGAACGCGGTGCCGACGACGACGGTCGGCAGGACGAACGGCACGGTGACGACCGCGCGGAGCAGTTGCTTCCCGGGGAAGTCGAAGCGGGCGAATACATACGCGCCGGGGAGCGCGATCAGCAGCGTGAGCCCGGTGGAGGCGAGCGCCTGCCACGTGGTGAACCAGAGGACTTCGAGAATGTCCGGCCGGCCGAGCACGTCGCCGATACGGCCGAACTGCCAGACGCCCCGCACCTGGAGCCCGCGGCCGACGATCGCGGTCACGGGGTAGGCGAAGAAGACGGCGAAGAACGCGACGGGCACGGCCATCAGGGCGAGCCGCGTCGCGTTCCCGCGCAGTGACGCACTCCCGCGCGGGGATGCGTTCCCGCGCGGGGGTACCTTCCCGCGCTGTGGTTCGCCTACTTCAGGACGAGCGAGGACCACGACTGGATCCACTGGTCACGGTTGTCGGCGATCTTCTCCGGCGCCATGGTCTGCGGCTTGGCGATCGCCTCACCGAACTCGGTGAACAGCGGCGGCAGCTTGGCGTCTTCGGTCACCGGGTTCACGAACATGTTGAGCGGCATGTCCTCCTGGAACTTCTTGCTGATGAGGAAGTCCAGCAGGGCCTTGCCCCCGGCCTCGTTCTTCGCGCCCTTGAGAAGGCCGGCGGCCTCTGTCTGGCGGAAGCAGGTGCCGGTGGAGACTCCGGTCGGCGCCTCCTTGGGCTGCGGCTTGGCGAAGAGCACCTCGACCGGCGGGCTGGAGGCGTACGAGACGACGAGCGGCCGGTCGCCCTTGGCCGCCTTGCCGCCGGCGGAGCCGGAGAACTCCTGGTTGTAGGCGAGTTCCCAGCTGTCGACGACCTTCACGCCGTTCGCCTTCAGCTTCTTCCAGTAGTCCTGCCAGCCCTTGTCCCCGTACACGGCGGCGGTGCCGAGGAGGAAGCCGAGACCGGGCGAGGAGCGCTCGGCGTTCTCGACGACGAGGAGGTTCTTGTAGGCGGGCTTCGCCAGGTCGTCGAGGGTCTGCGGCGGCGCGAGCTTCTTGTCGGCGAAGTACTTCTTGTCGTAGTTGACGCAGATGTCGCCGGTGTCGATGGGAGTGACCCGGTGCTCGTCCCTGTCGAGCTGCACGGCCTCGGGTATCCGGTCCAGGCCCTTGGCCTCGTACGGTGTGAAGAGGTCGTTGTCGAGGGCCCGGGACAGCGTGGTGTTGTCGACGCCGAAGAACACGTCGCCCTGCGGAGAGCCCTTGGTGAGGATCTCCTTGTTGAGCGCCTCGACGGCGTCACCGCTCTTCAGCACCTTGACCGTGTAGCCGGTCTGCTGGGTGAACTCCTTGAGCACCGCGGGGGAGGCGGTGAAGGAGTCGTGGCTGACGAGCGTCACGGTCTTGGAGCCGCTGCCGGATCCCGAGCCGGCGGACGTGTCCTTGGACTTTCCTCCGCAGGCCGCGAGCGTGCTGACGCCCAGGGCCGCGGCCAGCGCGATGACCGTGACCTTCTTGGTGGTGCTCACTGAGATTCCTCCTGGGTTTGACCAGGAAGAGACGCGGCCCTGCCCGGTCCTCTGATTCCTGGATCAGGAGCCGGGCAGGGCGCAACAGCTTGAGTCTCGTCCGAACTTCCTACCCGGAATGACCCGGGCGAGGTTCAGAGGGTCTGCGGTCTGACGGACACCGCACTCTCAGCGCTGTGGCGCTCCCCTGTCGGAATATGCAAATGCTCGAGCCCAGATTACATGCGCCCATTTTCCATGGGCCTTGCGGATACCTGGGCCGTTCCGGATGCACGGGCCTTTCCGGACACCGGGGCCCTTCCTGATACCCGGCCCCTTCCGGTGGGCTGCTAGCGCTCGGAGGCGGCGAGCTGCCCGCACGCCCCGTCGATCTCCTGGCCCCGGGTGTCACGGACGGTCACGGGCACCCCATGGGCGGCGATCGCCTCGACGAACGCCTTCTCGTCCTCGGGGCGGGAGGCCGTCCACTTCGACCCCGGCGTCGGGTTGAGCGGGATGAGATTGACATGCACCCGCTTGCCCTTGAGCAGCCTGCCGAGCAGGTCACCACGCCACGCCTGGTCGTTGATGTCACGGATCAGGGCGTACTCGATGGAGATACGGCGACCGGACTTCTCCGCGTACTCCCAGGCGGCGTCCAGCACCTCCCGCACCTTCCAGCGCGTGTTGACCGGGACGAGGGTGTCGCGCAGCTCGTCGTCCGGCGCGTGCAGCGAGACGGCGAGACGGCATTTGAAGCCCTCGTCGGCGAACCGCTGCATCGCCGGGACCAGGCCGACGGTGGAGACGGTGATCCCTCGCTGTGAGATACCGAGGCCGTCCGGCTCGGGGTCGGTGAGGCGGCGGATGGCTCCGACGACCCGCTTGTAGTTGGCGAGCGGCTCGCCCATCCCCATGAACACGATGTTGCTGAGGCGGGCCGGTCCTCCCGGCACCTCTCCGTCGCGCAGGGCCCGCATGCCGTCGACGATCTGGTGGACGATCTCCGCGGTGGACAGATTGCGGTCGAGCCCGGCCTGGCCGGTGGCGCAGAACGGGCAGTTCATACCGCACCCGGCCTGCGAGGAGATGCACATCGTGACCCGGTCCGGGTAGCGCATCAGGACCGACTCGACGAGCGTCCCGTCATGCAGCCGCCACAGCGTCTTACGGGTCGTGTCGTCGTCACAGGAGATGTGCCGGACGACGGACATCAGATCGGGCAGCAGCTCCGAGGCGAGCCGCTCGCGCGCGGCGGCGGGGATGTCGGTCCACTGGGCGGGGTCGTGGGCGTACCTCGCGAAGTAGTGCTGCGACAACTGCTTGGCGCGGAACGGCTTCTCGCCGATCGCGGCGACGGCCTCCTTGCGCTCGGCGGGCGTGAGGTCGGCAAGGTGCCGCGGGGGCTTCTTGGCTCCGCGGGGGGCGACGAAAGTGAGTTCTCCGGGCTTGGGCATGGTTCATCCAGTGTCGCAGACGGAATCCGGTGCCCTGCGGGCCTTGTCGCCCTGGGTGGGCGTCGCCGGTCGTCGCCGGTCAGTGCGGGGCACCTTCGGACGGCCCGCAGGCGGCCCCGCGCGGTAGGCATTCTCGCTGGCCGGCGCGGCAACGAGGGGACACAGGTACGCCCGGCTGCCGCACCCTGTGGCCTCGTGGACGACAGCACCCTCCCTCGCTCAGGCAGGGCGCTGTCACCAGAGCCACACCTGGATCTAGAATCGAACTTGTGTCCGAGAAAGTGTCCCGCCTGGAGCGCCTGCGCAGTGTCCGCGAGTGGCTGGTCTGGCAGCTGCGCCGTACTGACGAGACCATCGCGGATCTGGAGCGGCAGGAAGTAGCAGCCGCACGCGCGGCGCGGACGCTGCCGCCGCCTCAACCTGGGTGGAAACTCGCGATGCGACGGTCAGGCGGCAAGCCCTCCCCCGACGCCGTCCACACGAGCCACTGCGGCATGGCCGGTAACCACACGAAGCCGCTGGCACGCGAGCAGGCCCTCCGCGCGATCACTGAAGACGGCATCGCAGCCTGCCCGTACTGCCGGCCCGACACCGACCTCGGTGTGCTGTGAACCGCGAACCGGCGCAGCCTGGAGACATGGGCACCGCACCGATCGTCGTGCATCGCGCAGCCGGCACCGGCGGCCGCCGGGTGGAGATCCGCGCCCAGCTCGCAGGCCTGGCCCGCAGCGACGCCGACCTGGTCGAGTTCCTGCGACGCGCAGGCCTGCCGGACGCCTGGGAGCTGCTGGACGATCCGCACTGGGTGGAATGGCAGGGCGGGCGATCACACGAGTACGGCGTGGGCTGATCGCGCCGCGGGACGTTCTTCCGCCCATTTCGGGAAGGCGACTCGGGCGTCCTTCGTGTCGATCCCGCGTGTCGATCCCGCCGGACGACGGGACGCACATGGAGGAGAAGGCCCGCCGGAAGCAGATCGCAGAGATACGGAGAGGGGCTCGCGTCCTGTGGACAACGAGCCCCTCGACCAGAAAAGCCCAGCTCAGCCTGGTTCCGCATGGCACCAGCACGCCGGACGGCTCGTCAGCCGGTCCCTACGAACACGACAAACAGCAGCCAGACCACCGGCGCGGTCGGCAGCAGAGAATCCAGCCGGTCCATGATGCCGCCGTGGCCGGGCAGCAACGTGCCCATGTCCTTGATGCCGAGGTCCCGCTTGATCATCGACTCGCCCAGGTCGCCCAGGGTGGCACTGGCCGCGACCGCGAGGCCGAGCAGCACGCCCTGCCACCAGGTGCCGCCGTCGATGAGGAGCGGCATGCAGACCGCGCCCGCCGCCATGCCGAACGTCACCGCTCCGATCAGGCCCTCACGGGTCTTCCCGGGGCTGATGCGCGGCGCGAGCTTGTGCTTACCGAAGCGCCAGCCGATCGCGTACGCGCCGGTGTCGCTGACCACGGTCAGCAGCAGGAAGGTGAAGACCCGCTGCGGCCCGTCGCCGGCGGTGAGCATCATCGCGACGAACGTGGCGAGGAACGGCACGTAGAACGCGGCGAAAACGCCCGCCGTGACGTCCTTGAGATAGCCCTCGGGAGGTTCGGTCATCCGCCAGACCAGCACGGCCAGTGCGGTGAGCGCCATGGCGACCCACGCACCCTCCGCGCCCCGCACATAGCCGGCCACGACCATCGCCGCCCCGCCCACCGCGAGCGGCACCAGGGGCGCCTTGATCCCCTTGCGCTCCTGGAGGCGGGAGGTGAGCTCCCACAGGCCGACGACGACTGCGACGGCGATCACGCCGACGAACACGGCCTTGACGATGAACAGCGATGTGATGATCACCGCGCCGAGCCCCACGCCGACCCCTATGGCGGCACGCAGATCGCGGCCTGCACGCTTCTTCGGCGGCGGCTGCGAGGGCTGGGAAGCCGCAGGCGGCGGAGGGGTGGACATGGGCTCCTGCGGCATCTCGTCGCGGAACGGGGGGCCACTCAGCGGAGCGGCCCCCCGGTCCCGGTCATCGCGGTCTTCTGCGTCTCTACCTGCGTCGGGATCGCCGGGCACGATAGGCATGGGCCGAGTCTGCTGGGCGACATGCTCATCGTATGCGGGACCCGCCGGGGCAGCCCCCTGGTCGGGCGGGCCCCAGTAGCCGGCGCTCGTCGGGGCCCCCCAGGAAGAGTCGTTCATCAGACCTCGAGCAGCTCGGCTTCCTTGTGCTTCAGCAGCTCGTCCACCTGCGCGACGTACTTCGCGGTGGTGTCGTCGAGCTCCTTCTCCGCACGGCGGCCCTCGTCCTCGCCGACCTCGCCGTCCTTGATCAGCTTGTCGATGGCTTCCTTGGCCTTGCGGCGCACGGAGCGGATCGAGATCTTGGCGTCCTCGCCCTTGCCCTTGGCGACCTTGATGTACTCCTTGCGGCGCTCCTCGGTCAGCTCGGGGAACACCACCCGGATGATGTTGCCGTCGTTGCTCGGGTTGACACCCAGGTCCGAGTCCCGGATCGCCTGCTCGATGTTGCGCAGCGCGCTCTTGTCGAACGGGGTCACCACGGCCATCCGCGGCTCGGGCACCGAGAACGAGGCCAGCTGGTTGATCGGCGTCAGTGCACCGTAGTAGTCGGCCACGATCTTGTTGAACATCGCCGGGTGCGCACGCCCGGTGCGGATCGCGGCGAAGTCCTCCTTGGCGACCACGACGGCCTTCTCCATCTTCTCCTCGGCCTCGAGGAGGGTCTCTTCGATCACCACTTGCTCCTGCGTGTCTTGAGTAGGCCCGGCGTGTACGCGCGACTTGTCCGCGTTACGAGTACGAGCCCGGCGAAACTTGGCGGCGCGTCTTCCCCTGCACGGTGTCCGACCGGCAGGGCTTTGTCCATCCCCTCACGGGGCGGTGCCCCGGGTCAGACCCGGGTGCCCTGGTCGCTCACGAGCGTGCCGATCTTCTCACCCCGGACCGCCCGCGCGATATTGCCCGGGGCAAGCAGTTCGAAGACGAGGATGGGCAGATCGTTGTCGCGGCAAAGGGTGATGGCGGTGGCGTCGGCGACCTTGAGGTTGCGGGTGAGCACCTCGCCGTACTCCAGCGCATCGAACTTCACGGCGTCCGGATTGGCCTTCGGGTCGGAGTCGTAGACCCCGTCGACACCGTTCTTGCCCATGAGCAGGGCCTCGGCGTCGATCTCCAGGGCGCGCTGGGCCGCGGTGGTGTCGGTGGAGAAGTAGGGCATGCCCATACCGGCACCGAAGATGACGACGCGGCCCTTCTCCAGATGGCGCACGGCACGCAGCGGAATGTACGGCTCCGCGACCTGCCCCATGGTGATGGCGGTCTGGACGCGGGAGTCGATGCCCTCCTTCTCCAGGAAGTCCTGGAGCGCGAGGCAGTTCATGACCGTGCCGAGCATGCCCATGTAGTCGGAGCGGGCCCGGTCCATGCCGCGCACCTGGAGCTCGGCGCCGCGGAAGAAGTTGCCACCGCCGATGACGATCGCGATCTCTGCGCCGTCACGGACGACCGCGGCGATCTCCCGTGCGATGGCGTGTACGACGTCGGGGTCGACGCCCAAGCCGGTGCCGCCGGAGAACGCCTCTCCGGACAGCTTCAGCATGAAGCGGCCGGCTTTCTTGCCGGTGTGGTCGCTTTTGTCGTCGGCGCCCAGATTGGCGTCCGCGCCCTTTTTCATGGAGATCTCCTCGTGCACATACGAAGAAGGCCATTGCCGGTGGGTGCTCGTGTCCCTGCGGCAATGGCCTCCTCGTCAGATCTGCGGTCGTCCGGCGTCTACGCGGCCGACGACTGCTGAGAAACCCTAGCGGGCTCCCGTGTCGATCGCGTACCGGCTCAGATGCCGACCTTGATGCGCGAGAAGCGCTTCAGGCTGACACCGGCCTCGTCCAGGATCTGCTGGACGGACTTCTTGTTGTCGAGCGCGTACGGCTGACCGAGGAGGGTGGCCTCCTTGAAGAAGCCGTTGACGCGGCCCTCGACGATCTTCGGGAGCGCGGCCTCGGGCTTGCCCTCGGCGCGCGTGGTCTCCTCGGCGACACGACGCTCGGACTCGACGACCTCGGCCGGGACGTCCTCGCGGGAGAGGTACTTCGGCGCGAAGGCGGCGATGTGCTGCGCGACGCCCTTGGCGATCTCCGCGACCGGCTTGTCGAGCTCGACGAGAACACCGATCTGCGGGGGCAGGTCGGGCATGGTGCGGTGCATGTACGCCGTGACGTAAGCACCGGAGAACTGCGCGAAGCGGTCCAGGACGATCTTCTCGCCGAGGTTGGCGTTGGCCTCGTCGACGTACGCCTGGACGGTCTTGCCGGCCTCGATCTCGGAGGCGAGCAGCGCCTCGATGTCGGCCGGGTTCGTCGCGGCGACGTGGGCGGCGAGCGCGTTGGCAACGGCCTGGAACTTCTCGCCCTTGGCGACGAAGTCCGTCTCGCACTTCAGCTCGAGGATGACACCGGAGGTGTTGTCGTCGGCGATCAGGGAGACGACGGCACCGTTCTCGGCAGAACGGCCCTCGCGCTTGGCGACGCCCTTCTGGCCCTTGATGCGCAGCGCCTCGACGGCCTTGTCGACGTTGCCGTCGGCCTCGTCGAGCGCCTTCTTGCAGTCCATCATGCCCGCGCCGGTGAGCTCGCGGAGCTTCTTAACGTCAGCGGCGGTGTAGTTCGCCATGTCTGTGAATCTCTCTGAAGTCGAAGAGTCGAACGATCTACGGGTCAACGGCGGGGGCTTCATGGGCCCCCGCCGTCAGCATCCGAACCTGTGGTGTCAGGCCTGCTCGGCGTCCGCGGCCGGAGCCTCGGCAGCAGCCTCGGCCGGGGCCTCGGCAGCGGCCTCAGCCGGCTTCTCGGCCTCGGCGGCCGGGGTCTCGTCGGCCTTCTTCTCGCCCTCGAGCAGGTCGCGCTCCCACTCGGCCAGCGGCTCGCCCGCGGCCTTGTCGCCCGGCTTCGAGTCACCGGTGGCGACGCCGGAGCGGGCGATGAGGCCCTCGGCGACGGCGTCGGCGATCACACGGGTGAGCAGCGTGACGGAGCGGATCGCGTCGTCGTTGCCCGGGATCTTGTAGTCGACCTCGTCGGGGTCGCAGTTGGTGTCGAGGATCGCGACGACCGGGATGTGGAGCTTGCGCGCCTCACCGACGGCGATGTGCTCCTTCTTGGTGTCGACGATCCAGACGGCGCTCGGCACCTTCTGCATCTCGCGGATACCACCGAGGGTCTTCTCCAGCTTGGCCTTCTCGCGGGAGAGGACCAGGAGCTCCTTCTTGGTGAGGCCGGAGGCGGCCACGTCCTCGAAGTCGATCGCCTCGAGCTCCTTCAGACGCTGAAGGCGCTTGTAGACGGTGGAGAAGTTGGTGAGCATGCCGCCGAGCCAGCGCTGGTTGACGTAGGGCATGCCGACGCGGGTCGCCTGCTCGGCGATGGCCTCCTGCGCCTGCTTCTTGGTGCCGACGAACATGATGGAGCCGCCGTGCGCGACGGTCTCCTTGACGAACTCGTAGGCGCGGTCGATGTACGACAGCGACTGGAGCAGGTCGATGATGTAGATGCCGTTGCGCTCGGTGAAGATGAAGCGCTTCATCTTCGGGTTCCAGCGACGGGTCTGGTGACCGAAGTGGACGCCGCTCTCCAGCAGCTCCCGCATCGTGACGACGGCCATGGCCGTATCTCCTTGAGTTTCTCGGTTATGTCCTGACGCCCCGACGCGCCGTGCCACGAGGGACCGAGGAGCGCGGCCACCGACCGAGGATGAGGGTGGTGGCGGGGCGTGCGAAGTCGACCCGGTGACCCGGATCGCCAGAAGAAGTGTACGGGACCGGCGCGGTGCCGGGTGACGGCGCTGTCCACAACCGGCCGGTTGTCCACAGATCCGGACCATGATCAGCGCGGTCGGGGCGGGATGCGGGACGGTCTGCGCCATGAATCGCGTACGAGTCGTGACGATCGCGCTGGCGGCGTCGCTGCTGGTGTTGCTCCCCGGAGGGGTGGCATGGGCAGGGGTCTGGCCGGTGGGCCCGCCGCGCCCTGCGGTGGCGCGGGGCTGGGAGCCGCCGGCCACTCCGTACGGGCGGGGCCACCGCGGGGTGGATCTGGTGGCGCCGCCGGGTACGGAGATCCGGGCTGCGGCTCCGGGCCGGGTGTCTTTCGCGGGGCCGGTGGCGGGGCGTGGGGTCCTGTCGATCACGTTGACGGGCACCGGCGAGCCTCCCCTGCGCACCACGTACGAGCCGGTCCGGCCCATGGTCCGCCCGGGCACCGAGGTGACCGCAGGTCAAGTGGTCGCCGTCCTGACGGAAGGCCCCTCCCACTGCCCGCAGGGGTGTCTGCACTGGGGCCTGCGCCGCGGTGAGGAGTACCTCGACCCGCTGTCGCTGCTGCCCCCGTCGGCCCTCCGGCGCGGCCCGTCCCGGCTGCTCCCTGTCTTCGGCGTCCCGGTCCCGCCCTCGGGGCGGGCGTCCCCGGCGTCGAAGCGGACCCCGGAACCACGGCCTGCGGTCGCGACGGCGGACGGCACGTCGCGGGCAGGCGCGGACTGTTTCCAGGCGCTGGCCCTGGCCGCGGCGGCGGTCTGGTCGTACAGCGCGCTGCGGCGCAGGTGCCGACGGGACCGACAGGACCGACAGGACCTACGGAACCGACAGGACCGGCGCCTGCGGGGCGACGCATACGGGGCGACAGGCGCGGGGAGCCTTCCCTTCCGGGCGCCGCGCCGGGGCACGGTGCGGGCCTGCCCGGGCCCCGGCGGCATGGGTTCGGCCGCCGGTGAGCTCAGTCCCCGCGGACGCCCCGGAGCGCCATCGACACCGCGGCCTCGGCGATCACGGCCGGGGTCTCGGCCGCGCCGAGCTCGATGCGGCGGACCGCCGCGTCCACGACTCCCTGGAGGAGCATCGCGGCCAGCCGGGGCTGCTGGTGGCCCAGCTCCCCGAGGGCCTCAACGATCATCGCGACGAGGCCGCCGTGCGCGGCGCGGATCTTCTCCCGGGCCCCGGCGTCCAGCTCGCTCGCGGAGATCGCGACCACGGCGCGGTGCCGTCGGTCACCGACCAGTTCGAGCTGCTGCCGTACATACGCCTCGACCTTGCCTTCGGGCGTCCCCGCCTGCTCCATGGCGGCTTCGACCTCGGCGGCCCAGACCGGGAAGTCGACGGCGCAGAGCTCCTCGACAACAGCGGCGCGGGAGCGGAAGTACTCGTACACGGAGGACCGGGCGAGGCCCGTGCGCTCGGCGAGGGCGGGGAAGGTCAGCGCTTCCGTACCGCCTTCGGACAGCAGGGAACGCGCGGCATCCAGCAGGGCGCCGCGCTGCATGGTCCGGTGCTCGGCCACGGAGGCCGCTCGAATCCTGGGCACGGGTCCACTTTAAGGCCGTGGCCGTCGATGAGGACGGGGCAGGGACGATTCGGCCGGACCGCCACGTGTCACCTGCCGACGTCTGCCAGCTTTGCCCTGAGCTGCAGCACCGACTTGGTGTGGATCTGGCTGACTCTGCTCTCGGTGACGCCGAGGACGTTGCCGATCTCGGCGAGGGTGAGGCCCTCGTAGTAGTAGAGCGTGACGACCGTCTTCTCGCGGTCGGGGAGCGTGTTGATGGCGCGGGCGAGGAGACGGCGCAGCTCCCGGTCCTCGGCGACCTCGACGGGGTTGTCGGCGGCGGTGTCCTCCAGCGTGTCCATCAGGCTGAGCCGGTCGCCGCCCTCGCCGCCTACGTGCAGCAGCTCTTCCAGGGCCACGACGTTCGCCAGGGACAACTGGCTGAAAACGGAGTGCAGTTCCTCGAGCGAGATGCCCATTTCCGAGGCGACCTCGCCCTCGGAGGGGGTGCGCCGCAGCTGGGCCTCCAGTGTGGCGTAGGCGCGCTCGACGGCGCGCGCCTTCTGGCGCACGGAGCGGGGGATCCAGTCCAGGGCCCGCAGTTCGTCGATCATGGCACCCCGGATGCGGGTGATCGCATAGGTCTCGAACTTGATGGACCGCTCGATGTCGAACTTCTCGATGGCGTCGATGAGGCCGAAGACCCCGGAGGAGACGAAGTCCGCCTGCTCGACGTTGGACGGCAGACCGACGCTCACCCGGCCCGCGACGTACTTCACCAGCGGCGAGTAGTGCAGGATCAGCTGCTCCCGCAACCGTCCGTCACCCGTGGCCTTGTACGACCGCCACAACTCTTCGAGCGACGAGGGCGCGGGCGGCCGCACGGTGCCACGGGCAGCGGGTGGCACTGCCGCGCGGTCAGACCCGGACGTGTGCTGGGGCATGCGTTGCCTTGAGCCGTTCTGCTGTGGGGTGTGAAGGGACGGGTGTCTCGTCGGATGGCTGGGTGGGGAACCTGGTGAGCGTAGCGTGACTGGAGTATTGCGGTGCGCGAACAGCGGCGTATCGCGCACATGCGGGTAGGTACCGTCGGCCACACCTTCGAACGCGGGCCGACGCCGTACGCGTCGGTCCTCCCGGTGTCACCGAGTGAGCGGCGAGGGTCATCGGTGTCACCTTTTCACCCGATTGCGCCAGGTCAAGCACCGCCTCGCCGTGCGTTCGACCCCTGTATCGCGGGTGGCGCCAACTGCCAGCCGTCACCGTGTCGTTCGACGAAGCCCAGTGAGTGCAGTTCGTACAGCCTGGCGAGCGCCTCGTCAGCAGTCGTCCCCGCCCTTCGGGCGATGTCCCCCTTGCCGAGCACGCCCTGGGCGGGGAGACATTCCAGGATCCGGGTGCACGCGGGTCCTAGGAGGTCCCGGGGAAGCACCGGGCCGTGGCGCGCCGGGGAGAGGTCGCCGATGTCACCCACGAGCTCGGCCACTTCGTCGGCGTCGGTGACCAGCACACCCTCTCCGCGCAGCAGTTCATGCACGCCGGCCGAGAGTCCGCTGGTCACCGGGCCGGGAACGCCCATGGTGAAGCGGCCGAGACGCACTGCACTGCGCGCGGTGACCAGGGAACCGCTCCGGTACTCGGCTTCGACGACGACCGTGCCGCGGGTGAGGGCGGCGATCACACGGTTCCGCAGGACGAATCTGCTGCGCGTCGGATGAGCGCCGGGCGGCAACTCTCCGATCACCAGCCCCTGTTCCACGATGCGGCCGATCAACTCGGCGTGGGCACGGGGATAGGCGACGTCGACTCCGCAGGCCAGCACCGCGACGGTCGCTCCACCGGCGGCCAGAGCTCCTCGATGCGCGGCGCCGTCGACGCCGTGGGTTCTTCCGCCAGTGCACTTGGGGACGTCGTGAACTATCCAGGCAGCGTGTGCCCAGGTCAACGTAGGCATCCTGGCCGCAAGTGACGCAACAGATGTGTTGCGATGCCAGCTGGCCCCGCGAGCAGTACTTCAGCGCTCCAGAGTCAGAATCCACCAGCCAAGACGGGTGGGTGTCGCACGGATGTGCTGGCGAAACTCTCCCCGTGTCAGCATGTTCTGGCTTGGGGTGTTGTGCATGTGAACTTTGGCGAAGACGTTGATCGTCGCGCTTTCCGGTTCAGAGTCCAGGACGTCGTGGAGCGCGTCAGTCAGCACTTCGTCAGCGAACTTGCCGCCCTTGTGGCGATGACGGACCGCGATGCCGAGCATGACGAGGAGCCTGCTCGGTTCCCCGTCCGGTGGGACGAACTCAGGAGGCTGGTCAGCGAGCCGTGCATGCGTGTAGGCGGCAGCGATTCCCTCGGCTTCTTCCGCGATCCGGAAGCGCTGGCCAAGGTGGCTGGACTCGTTCGTGTCGGCCCAGACCTCCTTGTGGAAGTACTTCTGGACTTCCAGTTCCCAGGAATAGGCCCGGTTCTTCGGAGGCCGCTTCAGCGCGCATGTGAACGCCTCCAGCGCCTTGGCGTCACGTTGCTTGTTCGCGATCTTCCAGACGACAGAGGTCACGGGCGAGGAGGCAGCTTCCGGGTCGGACGGTCGGGTGCATGAAGCGCCTTAGTGAGCTTGCGAGCCTCCGCCGACGTCATGGGCGCCTTGACCTGTTCGATCAGCGATGGCCTGGGCCTCTTGGCCGCTGGCTTCTTCAGAACCTTCTTCACCGTCACCCGAGCGCCAACCACTCCCTTGGCGACGCTGGCATTAGCCAGCTTCGCGCCCTTGACGCTGGCCTTTCGGTTCCGTCGGCCAGCTTCGGTCAGCAGCGCCATGTTGGTCTTGCCGGTCTTGGTTGTGTGCCAGACCATCGACTTCGAGGCGCGACGAACTGACCCGGCGATGGCCTTCGCCTGGTTCGTCTCATCGTTCGATCGCGCCTTCACTGCTCCAGAGTATCGAGCTCCCCCAAAAGCAGGACAGCGTTCACGCCAGATGCGGCAGGGGCCAGACTTTGACGGCCAGCTTTCCGCGTTCCCTAAGGCATAACGGTGCGGTTGCCTCTCCCGCGATCGGCAGCGGCCTGAACGTAGGCGCCACCCACATGGGACCGCCTGTTCGATTCTCCCTTCGCGGCAGGCTCCTGGAAGCGAGGGTAAGAGCCGCAGCGAGTCCGATATGCCGAGAGTGTGTCCCTCTGTGTCCCTGCTCAGGGCAAGGACTGACGGCGTCGTGGGAGCGTCCTGATCTTCGCGGCATCGGCATCCCGTCCTGAGAGCGCCGCGTGCTCCAGCGCAAGCTCGTTGAGAGCCGTCGCGTAGATCTCCAGTCGGCCCTCAAGGTGGCGGCAGTACTGACGGAGCTCAGCGTGCCGCCGCTTAAGTTCCTCGTAGTCGTCGGCGGACCGCGCTGCCGTTGTCCGCTTGGCCTCGGCGTGTGCGACCTCGACCCGGAACAGGTCCTTGAGGTCGGTGTGCTGGTGGGTGAGGTGCCAGCGCTTGACGTCGGCCTCGACTGCGAGCTGGGTGACGTTCAGGCGCCCGTTGGAGCGATGTGGGGTGCCGGCGAGAAGGCGGTTGATGGCGGCGATGATGTCGCGGCGGACGGGGTCGGTCTCGCCGTCGAGGGGAAGGACGGTCATGGCTGGGCTCCGCGCTGGTGCTCTTCGATGATCACGCGGAGCCGGTCGAGTTCGTGTCGCTCGCGCGCGTGACGAATGCGTGGGGCGATTGGGTCCTCGACGATCTCGACGAGATCGTCCACCCGTTCTTGGATGACCGCGGTGTCGCGGTCGGTGCGGGCGAGGCACTGGCAGCGGGGCCGGCAGTCGTCGGTGTCGGGGGTGACCATGGGATCGTCCGCCGAGCCTCTGAGCTGGCAGGCCGCGACGGCCGGGTTGAGGACGCAGGTCATGCCCTCGCCGTGGTGGATCTGCAGGAGCGGGTTGCCGAGCATGTCACGGGCATGCCGTTCACTGTTCAGGACACGGCCGGCGAACTCGCGGTTGGCCGCTTGGACGCGGTATCGGTAGGCGTCGGCTGCAGGTCCGCTGACGTGCTCACCTGCAAGGAGTCGTCGTTCGTCCTCGGCAATGCCTTCCATGCGGAAGAGCCAGTCCTCGAATGCGTAGTCGTCCAGGAATCCGGCCTCGTAGGACCCCGCGTATCCCTGAAGCATCCGGGTGTACGTATGCCCGTACTGAATCGATGCGGCGATCAGGCCGCGGGGCTTGCGCCGGATGAACCAGGCCAGCGTCCGCCGGAAGCGGCTGGGTGCGATCGCTCCGGCGGCGTCTGCGGGGATGTGGTCTTTGCGGCCCATCTGCTGGCAGCGCTCATTCACCCAGGCGGTGAACTTCGCCAGGTCGTCGGCGATGATGCGGTCTGCGCGGGCTTCACCGCGGCGCTTGGGCTCCTTGCCGGGGGCGATCTTGATCGGCTTAAGCCGGTTCGGAAAGAGCAGATGGCTCTCATGTAGCCGTTCCAGGACAGCGGCGGCGTGCGCGACGAGCTCGATGACCACCCAGGGTTCCTCCCGGACGGTGCCTTCCGGGATCTTGTTGCCGTCCTCGTCCTCAGCGCCCTTGAAGTAGAGCCCTTCCATCAACCACAGGCCCGTGTCCTTGTCCAAGTTGACGCAGCCGCGCCGCAGGTTGAGGACCTCCCCGACCCGGGCCCCGGAGAGATAGGCGACGATAACGAAGCAGGCCGTGCTCAGCAGCCGGGCCATCTGCGGGGCCTGAGCGAACATGATCCGGGGATGCCAAGGCTGTCCGTCCAGCTCGGCGGTGATCGGAGAATCTAGCTGGATCCCGTCCCCAATCGGCAGCCCCGATTCCTTGATCAGGCGGCCGGAGGTGGTGAATTGGTATGAGGCCGCGCAGTTCAGCAGCGCGCCGATGTGACGCCAGGCCGGCTCCAGGGTTCCGTCGTCCCGGCGTGTGCCGGGCAGGCTCTCCCCCTGTGTGCGGAGCTTGTCGAGGTAGGCGATGACGTCGGCCTGCAGTTCGCCCGATTGCCGGCGGCGTCGTTTCCCGCGGGTGTGTTCCGGGCGCCGGGCCAACAGAGTCCGGTGTTCGTCCCAGGCCGCCAGGATGTCCTCGCCGAAGTCCTCGACGAAGCGGACCGCCCATCGCAGGAGGGCCTGCATGGTGTGCTCGCTGATCCTCTTCGTGCGGTTCTCTCCGTCACCCCGGGGGCGTTCAAGCAGGTCTTGCGTGTCCTCGCCGTCCCAGGGGGGCGCCTCGGGAAGCCGCAGGTAGAACGGCAGGATGCTGCGGTGGATCCAGAGCCGTCGGACTTCGGTGATGCGGCGGTAGCGCTTGTGCGTGGAGACCTCGTCGTCGTCGAGGGCGTCCAGGTAGTTCCAGAGCATCTCGTTGGTGACCTGGCAGAACTCGGTGATCCCCTGGCCGGCGAACCACTTCAGGACATGCTGCAGGGCCCCGTAGAAGAACACCTCGATCGTGTGAACCGACATCCGGCCCGTCGCCGAGTGACGCATGGTGCGGGCCTTGGGGTGGTTGATCAACTGCCAGAGGTAGAACTTCGCGGCCAGCCGTAACGGCTCGGGGATCACCTCGAAGTTGATGGTCTGGGACCGTGCGTGGTCCTCGAAGATCGCCGGGTTCAGGTCCCATCGATTGTCGGCGAAGCGGGACAGCCGGGACGCGTCGACATCGCTCCTGATCTGGCGGCTCATCAGGACGATCGTGTCCGGGCCAGGCCAGATGGTGCCGTCCGGGAGTCCTTCAGGCAGTTCGGCCGGCTCGTCGTGCGTGATCGGGGCGGGGGACGTCATCGGATGTCGAGCTCCCTGTTCAGCAAGCGGTCCGCGAGCGCGTGTTCGGCTGGCCCGGCACCCTTGCGGGCATCCTCGACGGCGGCGGCGTCGTGCTCGTCCAGCAGGTCGGCCAGTTGGGCGTGTGGCCCAGCGAACCGCTGGGCCCACCGCAGTGTGTCCATCTGGTCGCGCCTCTCGGCGAGCCGGTCGTGGACAACCACCTGCAACGGGAGGTGCCGGGGCAGGGCTCTGGCGCATTCACAGTCCAGGCAGAGCAGGAACGAGGCCCGGCAGGGCTCCCCCGGCGGCGTGTAGGGACCGTTGTTGTTGTCGGTGCAGGCAGCCAGCACCGTGTCCAGTTCACCGGCGAGCATCCGCTTGAGCACAACCGGCTCCAGGCCCATCTCGGCCGCAGCCTTTTCGACGTCGTCCCGAGCGTGGGCGACCTCTTCAGCCGTCATAGTGGCGATCTTGGAGCGGACTCGTGCCTTGGCGACCTCGCTGGTCAGCGTCTCGGCGACGACCTTGCGATATTCGTTGATGTTGCCGCGGTTGCGAAGCAGGTAGCGGGTGGCCGCGGTCCGCTCGGTGTGCGCAACCGGCTTTTGGTGGAGCTCGATGTAGGTCATCCGCAGCGTCTCCAGCCGCAGCGGCTGCATGGGCAGTGGCTGCCCTTCGTCGTCCACATCGTCCGAGCGAAGATCCCAGGACCTGCCGAGCTTGCTGACCAGCGCTCCGTTCGTGGGGATCGGGCGCCATCCGCGGCCCTTGCTGCTGCGGCCACCGCCCCTGGACATATAGGCGACCAGAAGGCGGTTCCCGCCGGCGAAGTGCCGGGCCCTGGCGGTCAAGTCGTGGACCAGCAAGTAGAGGCCGAACGGCGTGTGCAGGACGTCCCGGCTGGACAGTTGGTCGGGCTGTTCCGGGATGCTGATCCAGTCCGGGACCTCCGACAGTGCAAGATCCATGAAGGCCCGGCTCTGACGACGTGGCTTGCGCAGGCCGACGATCGCCGTGCCCTGCCCCGTGCCGCCATCGGCCCGGTGGTGGGCTGCCGTCATCTTCAAGATCGGCTCCGGGTTCTGGCCCGTCATGACGCCGAGCAGGACTGCGGCGGCCGCGATCTCCTCCGGCATGAGGTTGAGCCATCCGACGACGTCCCGGAGCTTGCCCTTCGAGGCCACCCAGGTCTCGGGGGCGTACTGCATCTTCCCTGCGGTGTTGCGCATGCGGCGGGGGACGTCTCCGACGCGGTCCAGGTGGTCAAGGATCTGCAGCCGGCGACGCAAGTGGACATCGGTGCTGACGTCGAGGTCCCCTGCGCGGAACTGCTCCAGCAACTCGCGATTGCTGCGGATGCGCGTGTCCGCAGCACGCAGGGTCTTCCTGGCGGCCTCCGCGATCCTTTTGAGCTCTGCTCGGCTGTAGCTGTGGGCAGGCTCGCTCTCCGGCCGGGGAGGCATCACCCCGGCAAGCCGGCCTGCGAGGGCGTCACTGATGCCCTTCGTGCGAAGCAGCAGCAGCCGCAGTTCCGCCAGCTCGCCACGGACCGACTTGATGCCCTTCGCCCGGCGGTGCTCAAGGAACCCGTCGAAGTGATCGGGGTCGACCTCGGGCGGGCTCTGCGGGGCCGTCGCCAGCCTCGCGAGGTAACCGTCGAAGGTCACCAATGCCCTGTAGGGCTTCTCGAAGGAGTGGTGGGAGGTCAGGCCCGCTCCCGGCTCGGTGCGAGCGACCAGCGCTGCGATCATCGCCTCGCGGAGAGCCTCGGGCATGGTCAGCACCGACACGTCCAAGTCGCTGCGCTCCTCGCCGTCCTGGCTGTAGCAACGGACGATCGGGCGGCCGTCCTCGGCGGTCATCAATCCGTGCCGCGTCCTGGGCCCGTCCGGCAGCGCGGCCCGTCGCCCACGGCTCATCGCGCCACCACCAGTGGATCGGTGCGGACCCACGGATGTTCGGCGAAGACATCGGCCATGAAGGCCTCGACGGGGAAGCCGTCGGCGTGTGCCAGCAGCGTTTCCACCTCCAGCGTCCGGAAGGGCTCCAGGTAGACCTCTTTGGTCGTTTCGACGCTGCGGTGCCCCAGCATCGTCTGGACTAGGTGCCAGGTGTTGCCGATCTCCTCGCGGAAGTCGCGCTGTTCGTCCGCCGTCAGGTGGCCCAGCCGGGCGTACTTGATCATCTTGCCGATCGCGTACCACCTCAGTGCGAAGCTGTGCCGCAGCATGTGGGCGGTGCAGCTGAAGTTCTCCAGGCCCAGCGACTCGATCCGCTCGTTCGCTGTGTTAAAGGTGTGCTCCCAGCCTCCGGGATCGCGCGGCAGGCCGTCCTCGTTCAACCACAAGGCCACCGGTTCCAGGCCCTGGTCGGTCCGGCGGAAGAGGCGAAGCCGGATTTCCGGGCCGACGTCGTTCCACTGCTCTCGCCTGGAGCCGCCGTCGGGCGACGTCATGGTCACCGAGTGCGTGCCGTGTGTGGCCAGCACGATGCGCTTGTCCGCGACCCGCTCGTAACGGCCGGTGGCCTGGGCCCGGCGGACCGCCGCCGCTCGGGCGCCTTCGACATAGCCGAGCACTCCGCGCAGAGCGGCCCGCGGCATCCAGTACTTGTGCCCGTAGCCACCCTTCGCGCATGCATCGGCGAGCTCACAGGTGTAGAAGCCCCTCCGCCGGTCGTAGGCGGGCAGCTCGGGCAGCACCACGCTGGCCCACTCCGAGACACGCAGGCCGTTCCCGTAGAGGCCGTCGCAGAACGCTCGGTCCCGCTGTTCATTGCGGCCCTTCCACCACGGATCAGGGCGCCCTCTGAGGTCAAATCCCCGGATCCCCAGGTCACACCATCGCCTGTATCCCCCGGGGTCGAGCCATTTGACGTCCGCGTGCCGAACGATGCGGGGTTGCTCCATGTCGGCGAACGGGTCAGCCACCCCGAAGCGTGCGGCCAGCTTGTAGAACTTCTTCAGGCCGGCGAGGTCCCGAGCGAAGGTCCCGGTCTCCACCCGCTCCTCGTTCGCGGGATCGGTGACCCGCCAGAACAAGAACTCCGTCGCCGCCTCATCGTCGGCATCCCACCAGTTCGTGCCCGCCGTGAGCAGGTAGTTCAGCCACACCAGCAGCGAGTACGTGTAGTCCCGCTGCGTGCGCCAAGCCATCGTCCGCCACTTCGCCGAGGCCAGGCACCAGTTCACCCTCAGATCAGGCCGGCCATCCGGACCGATCATGAACCGGTGTCCGTCCCTTTCATCCAGGACGCCCGCCCGGGCGGCACGGTCCGGCAAGACTCCCCCGAGCAACGCGGCCACGGCGTCCGCCGTGCGACTCGCGTCGTACCTATGCAACTGCCAACACCGGGCACTCGGCTCCAACTCCGCCATATGGATGACAACGAGCCCCGGCAGCAACAGTCACTCGATGCAGAATGCTGGAGCTCGTTGGCCGCCGCGTGCGTGGAAGTGTCCATTGGGATCGAGATGGGTCATGCAACTTCGGCATGACCTCGTCAGGAATGTCGCCAAGGCCTTCCAGCGGTTCGCCGGTCGCCGTCGAGCCCGCAGAAGAACCTTCTGTGTATTTGCCGCAACCGAGGCCTCGATCTGGATGTTCTCCGGCAGGCGCGCCCCTTCGGCGGAAAATGCGCGGAATTGTTCAGCCCGTTCTCCTTGAAGAATGACAACGATGTCGGGGACAGTGTGAGAAGACGCGACGAATGTGCCTCGTGGGCACCCGACTCTCCGCATCGCGAGAGATAGCCCGACCCGCGTCCCCACGCGAAAGACCTCGACATCCACTGCCGAACGTGAAGGGACAAAGGTCGGGCTTTCGCGTCCCCGCCCAGCCATCGCTTCTCCCGAGGGGAGGTGACACACAGAGATGAATAATTCACCCTGGGTGAGTTTCTGGGAGATGGTGCGCCGAGTACTCGTTTACGCCTTGACAAGCCCCATACGAGTACTCGGCGCGACCCTTCTCATTGCGGCAATCTCAATCGCGATCTACCTGGTAGCCCCGCAGATCTGCGATCTCGTCAAGGCGTTCAGCCACGACGTCATCGTTGATCTCGCGAATGGCATAGCCAAGGTTATTCGCGCATACCGCTCCCCCTAGGCACCATTCGAGGCCTGGTAGCTCTGCCTCTGCCTGATACCAGGGAGTTTCTTAAGTTAGCAGACCCTAAGCGGAGACCGGAAGAGTCGAGTAGACAAATTCCAATGCTAGTCGCACTCCAATTGTCTCCGCATCCCGCAAGGAGGCGCCTCTTGGGCCCGGGTGGAGATCCGCTCGGGCCCCCACATCGCACCGGCCTCGAGCCTGCCGTACCTCTCACGCTCAAATTCGGCTGTGCCGCGTGGAGCCGACCACCGGTGGAGGGACCAACAACACTCACTCGATACAGAACGCGGGCCGCGCCGGAGACGACGACCCAGCCGCGCTCGGCGAGGCCCGATCCAAGGCTCGCCGCCACATGCGCGCCGTAGGGTGTGCAGGCCCTGGCTCCCACCACGGCGACCGAGCGCAGCGCCCATATCCGCAGGTCGGGACCGCCACGCACCCAGAGCCCAACGGGCATGGCGTCCCCGAGGTCGGCAAGCTGACCCGGCCACTCCGGGTCACCCGGACAGAGGAAGCGCCCGCCGGCCTCCGCCACCGTTTCGAGGTCGTACTCCGGGCGGGCCGCCGCGGCCCGTGTCCGATAGCCCTCGATCCGCTGCGCCCCCGCTCCGGTCAGCGCGCCCTCCCCCGCCCGAGGCGCGGTGAGCCGCGCCATCAGCTCCACGGCACCGTGCTGCCGCAGCAACCGCCCTCCCTGTTCATCACCCGGTTCGACGACCCGCGTCAACGCCGCCCGCGCCCTACGCTCCTCGTCACTCACCCCCGCCGTCATGCGCCGCCCCCGCTCACCGCTCGGCTCCGACGCCCACGGGGACGCCTCTGGCGATGCCCGTGCGCAGCTGCAGGGCGAGATCCACGTCGTGGACGGCGGGCCTCCCGCGACCGGCGAGGTCGGCGACGGTCCATGCCACGCGGAGTACGCGGTCCATGCCCCGGGCGGTGAGCAGCCCCCGCTCCATGTCGCGCTCGGCCGCGGCGAGCGCGCCGGGCGCCACCTGCCAGCGGGTGCGCAGCTCATGACCGGGCACCTCGCTGTTGACGCTCCACGGGGTGCCCTCCAACCGGTCGGCGGCCCTGGCCCGGGCCTCCTGGACCCGGGCGGCGACGACCGCCGTCGACTCCCCTCGCCCGCCCTGCCCCAGCAGGTCCGAGCGGTTGACCGGCTCCGCCTCGACGCGTAGGTCGACCCGGTCGAGCAGCGGCCCCGACAGCCGGGCCTGGTAGCGCCGGATCAGCGATGCGGGGCACTCGCACCCGGCACCGTGCAGGGTGTGCCGGCCGCAGGGACAGGGGTTGGCCGCCAGCACCATGAGGAAGCGGGCCGGAAGCCTCACCACCCCTGCGCTGCGCGCGACGACCACATGCCCGGACTCGAGCGGCTGACGGAGGGCGTCGAGCGCTTTGCCGGAGAACTCCGGAGCCTCGTCGAGGAACAGCACACCCCGATGTGCCAGGGACACGGCTCCGGGCCTCGGCAGGCCCTGGCCGCCGCCGACGAGGGACTGCATGGTCGCCGAGTGGTGCGGGGCGCAGTACGGCGGCGTGCGCACGAGGGGCTCGCCCGGCGGGAGGATGCCCGCGACGGAGTGGACGGCGGTGACCTCGAGGGACTCCTGCCGGGTCAGTGGCGGCAGCACTGCGGGCAGCCGCTCGGCGAGCATCGTCTTGCCCGCTCCCGGCGGCCCATGGAGCAGCAGATGGTGGCCGCCCGCCGCCGCGACCTCCAGGGCCGTGCGTGCGGCGTGCTGTCCGGCCACGTCGGCGAGGTCCGGCCAGTGGCCGTCGTCGCCCGGATCCGCGGCGAGCCCTGTGCCGACCCCGGCGCCCGGCACCATGAGTCCGGCGAGCATGGCGTCCGGCCGGCCCTCGCCGTCGGGCTCCTCCTGTGGCACCGGCTCGTCGTTGAGCACCGCAATGAGCTGGCGCAGGCTTCGCACCCCGAGGACGGATACGCCCGGCACCAGGGACGCCTCCCCGGCAGTCTGCTCGGGGACGACCACCTGCCGGTACCCCGCCTCGGCGGCGGCGAGGACCGCGGGCAGTACCCCGCGCACGGGCCGCACCCTGCCGTCCAGCCCCAGCTCCCCGACGAGCACCAGATCGGCGATCGCCCGCGGGTCGATGTGCTCCGCGGCACCGAGGACCGCGCAGGCGACCGCCAGATCGAAGCCCGATCCGCTCTTGGGGACGGAGGCGGGACTGAGCCCCACCGTGAGCTTCTTCTGCGGCCACTGCGCGTCCGAATTGACCACGGCCGCCCTGACCCTGTCGCGGCTCTCCACCAGGCTCTTGTCGGGCAGTCCGACCAGGGCGAAGGCCGCCACCCCGGGCTCCAGATCGGCCTGGACCTCGACCACGACGCCTTCGACGCCGACCAGCGCCACCGAGCACGTACGAGCGAAGCCCATCAGGCCACCCCCTGCGCGTGCTCGACGCGGGGCGCGCCACGCCGGGGCAGCACCACTCCGATCAGATCGATCCGCACCCCGCCCGGCGGGGGTGGTCCGCCCTGCCGCTCCAGCCAGCAGGCCGCCAGCCGTCTGAGCCGGGCCGCCTTGGCGGGCGTGATCGCGGCCATCGGGTGCTCGAAGGGCCCCCGTCCCTCGGCCCCGCCCCTGCGGGTCTTGACCTCGCAGACGACCACCATGTCGCCGTCCCGGGCGACGATGTCGATCTCGCCCGCCCGTCCGCACCGCCAGTTGCGTGCCAGCACGGTCAATCCGGCATCGGCCAGGCGTCGGGCCGCCAGCTCCTCGCCGTACTGTCCGAGTGCCCCCGTCGCGTTCATCTCGGCACCACCTCCGGCACCGACTCTGACGCGTCACACCCCAGCTTGTGGATCTTGGTGGACAAGCCGTCCGTTGTGGATAACTCAGTCACCCGGCAGGGGGAACCACCCCTGCCCTCGGTCGCCCTGGCCCACAGGCACCGCCACTATCACCGCCAGGGGCCAGGGTCCCCGACCACATCCCCGGCCGCGGACCCGGCTCAGCCTCCCGGAAGCTCCAGGTCGCTCTTGTTCAGCTCCTCGATGTTCACGTCCTTGAACGTGAGCACGCGGACCTGCTTGACGAACCTGGCCGGCCGATACATGTCCCAGACCCACGCATCCGCCATCGAGACCTCAAAGAAGACCTCGCCCTGCACCGAGTGCACCTGCATCTCGTAATCGTTGGTGAGATAGAAGCGACGCTCGGTCTCGATCACGTATTTGAACAGACCGACGACGTCGCGGTACTCCCGGTAGAGCTTCAGCTCCATCTCGGTCTCGTACTTTTCGAGGTCCTCGGCGCTCATGGCATGTTCCCCTTCAGCCGTGCGTCCCCCTATTGTGCGCCAGCCCCGCGCGTCCCTAGACGATTTCTGGGGCCAAGACCACCGGCGCACTCGGAGGACCCTCGTCGAGCAGCGTGCGCAGCAGCTCGGCGAGTCTGGTCGGATACACCGTCTCACGCGCCGCAGACAGTTCGGCGGAAGTCCACCACCTCAGCCCCGCGACGCTGCGCTGTTCCAGCCGCGTCAGGCCGTCGAGGCTGGTCGCGGTCTGCCCGGTGCGTGCCAGGTAGTACCACTCGTCCTGGTCCCAGCGCCGTCCGTCGAACGGGAACGAGCACACCCGCTGCCAGATCACCGGCCCCAGCTCGACGTCTGTGATCCCGGTCTCCTCGGCGAGTTCGCGCAGCGCGGCCTGCTCACGGCTCTCGCCGCCCTCGATACCGCCGCCGGGCGTGAACCACCAACTGTCCGCCGGATCGTCCGGCTCGAAGCCGTGCAACAGCAGGATGCGGTCCTGCGGGTCGAGGAGGATGACCCGTGCGACCTTCCGCAGCTGCTGCTCAGGCATCCGCCGTCACCCTGGTCCGTGTGCCGCCGGGAGTCTTCCGGCGGCCGAAGGCCCGCGCGACCGGCCCGTACGCCGCGCCCACCAGGATCAGCACCGCACCCAGCGCCACCGACCCCACCACCAGCTTCACCGGCCCCGGCCGGGACACTCCGCCCGGCAGCGCAGCGAAACTCTGTGGGCGCTCCACCAGCGCGCCCAGCGGCCATGCCACGGCGTCCAGCCGGGCGGTCACCGCCTCGCGAGGCACCGAGCCGTGCCCGGGGTCCTCGAGGTGCACACGGGAGTCCAGGGAGCCCAGGCGGTCGTCGCCGAGCAGGAAGAGCTGCCCCTCGGGCACGGTGGCGGTGAAGCCGGTCAGCGAGGCCCGTCCCTTGTTGCGCAGGTACGGTTCTTCGATCGCCTTGCCGTTGATGGTCATCCGGCCGTCGGCGTCGCAGCACGCGATCTTGTCACCACTCACCCCGACCACGCGCTTCACCATCGGCATGTCGCCCCACACCTTGTCGGTGAAGACGACGACATCGCCGCGCCGCACCTCGGAGCCCTCGATCCGCTGCGCCAGCACCCGGTCCCCGGCCTCGACCGTGGGGGACATGGACTCGGTCGGCACCGTGTACGGCCGGTACTGCACCGCTCCCCAGACGAACCCACCGAGGAAGAGCACACAGCCGACGGCCACGGCCAGCCCCGACAGCACCCTGCCGAGCCGGCCGCGGCCGCCTTCCGTACGTCCTGTTCCGCTCATCCCAGCGCTCCCCACCTCGGAGATCGACGATCGCTGATCCGAGCGGCACCCTACCCGCCAGTCTGCTCCCGGGTCAGCATCCTGCGGCGCACCAGCACGATGGGCAACGCACCCGCCACACCCAGTGCGCCCGGCGCGACGGCGCCCGCGGCGCTCAGTCCGGGCTGGTCGAAGGTGCCGGGCACCGGCAGCGTGGACCAGCGGCCGAACGGCCAGGCCACCACGACGGCCCGTCCGACGACCTCGTCGTTCTTGACCGTGCCGTTGCCGGGGAGCTCCTGGTGGTAGCGCGAGTCCAGCGAGTTCTGCCGGTTGTCACCCATGACCCAGATGCTGCCCTCGGGCACCTTGACCGGCCCGAACGGCTTGTCGTCGCACGGCGTGCTGCCGGGGTGGATGTACGACGTCTCGTCCAGCGCCTTGCCGTTGACGTGGACCTTGCCGCCCTTCTTGCACTCGACGGTGTCCCCGCCGACCCCGATGACCCGCTTGATCAGGTCCTTCTCCTCGGCGGACGGCATCAGTCCGATGAAGCTGAGGAACTTCTGCATCGCGTTGGGCTCGGGGGCCTGGGCGTCGTCCAGCCAGCCGCCCGGGTCGTGGAAGACGACGACCTCGCCGCGCTCGGGCTCCGAGCCGAACCACGGCGTCAGCTTGTCGACCAGCACCCGGTCGCCACGCTGCAGCGTGTTCATCATCGAGTCCGAGGGGATCGAGAACGCCTGCACCAGGAATGTCTTGATCAGCAGCGCGAGGAGCAGTGCGATACCGATCAGCAGGGGGAGTTCCTTCCAGAACGACCGGTGCGTCCTCACTGGGTCACCGTCACCCTCCGGGGAACCGCCGCCGGAGCCATCGCCGTCGGGGGAAGGCTCCGCCAACCGCTCCGGCCGCTCCTCGTGCTCGTCGTGTCCGGATCGTGCGTCGACCGCCAAATCCCCCACATCCACTCCTCACTCCGTGCAACCGCCGGCGCCGGAGGCGGCGCAGGCCCACCACTCCCATAACGAGCGGGAGTTCCGCAGGGCTCGGGAGCAGGACCATTCCGTTCAGATCCTGAGAGGACACACTATGCGACGGTCCGTGTGCCGTGGCCGTCCCGGCACGCGCATCGGGCACAGAGGCGTACGTTCCCCGCTCTTCCAGCTTGCTCCAGTGGTCGAACGGCCATGCGATGACGACCGCACGCCCGACGACTTCCTCCTCCGAGACCGTGCCGCCGTACTGCTCGTCGAGGTGGAAGCGCGAGTCGGCCGAATTCGACCGGTGGTCGCCCATGACGAAGAGCCGCCCGGCCGGGACCTGCACGTCGAACTTGAGCTTGGACGGGGCGTTTCCGGGATGCAGATATGGCTCGTTCAGCGGTACGCCGTTGACCGTGACTTTGCCGCCCTGGTCGCAGCAGACCACGCGGTCGCCCCCGACCGCGACCACGCGCTTGATCAGATCCTGCTCGTCGTCGGACGGCAGCAGACCGATGAAGGTCAGCGCCTGTTTGACCTGTTTGACGACGACCGGGTCGTCCTTCTTGGGGGTCTGCTCCTCTTGCAGCCAGCCGCCGGGGTCCTTGAAGACCACCACGTCGCCTCGCTCCGGCTTCGAGCCGAACCACGGCGTCAGCTTGTCCACCAGCACCCGGTCGTCGATCTTGATCGTCTGTTCCATCGAGCCGGAAGGGATCACGAAGGCCTGGACCAGGAAGGTCTTGAGGACCAGCGCGATCAGCAGCGCCACGGTTATGAGCAGAGGTATCTCCTTGACGGCGGACCGCTGCCGCCGTCGCTTCACCTTCTTCGCCAGCCTGCGCCGCTCCGCGCGCCCCGGAAGGGACCGGACGCCGTTGGTGGGGCGGGTGCCGGTGGGCAGCCGGGTGTCGGCCCGGTGGCTCGCGCGCCGTCCGCGGTTACCCATGCGCGCCGTCCGGTGCGCGTACGCCGTCAAAGGCATCGGTGGGCTCCAGCGCGGACCAGCGGCCGACCGGCCAGCCGATCCAGTCCGCCCGTCCGATCACCTTGTCGAGGGGAACCATGCCGCCGCCCGGCTCTCCCAAGTGTTCCCGGGAGTCCCGTGACTTGCTGCGGTGGTCGCCCATGACCCACAGGGTGCCTCGCGGTACGACGATGTCGAACGGCACCCGGGACGGGGCGTCGCCGAAGTACACGTAGCGCTCTTCGACCGGCACGCCGTTCACCTCGACTCTTCCCCCCTCGTCGCAGCAGACCACTCGGTCGCCCCCGACGCCTACCACGCGCTTCACGAAATCGGTCTCGACGGGCTCGGCCAGGCCCACGGCGGCGGCTGCCCCGTGCACCAGCCCGGTCACCGGATTCTCCTCGGGCGTTTCCCGGACGAAGGATCCGGTGCCGTCGAAGACGACCACGTCCCCACGCCGTGGCTCAGAACCGAAACGGTACGCCAGCTTGTTGACCAGCACCCGGTCACCGACCTCCAGGGTCGGCTCCATGGAGGTGCTCGGGATCAGGAAGGGCTGCATCACGAAATGGCTGAGCAGCAGGAGAAAGACCGCGCAGACGCCACCGAGCAGGCCGGCCCGCCGCCAGGAGAACTGCCGGGAAATGCGCGCGGAGCGCGACCCCTCTTCCGGCCGGGACTCATCGGTCTCCGGTGTGGAAGAACGGTCGCGCTCCGTGTGCTGTGCTTCGGTGTTCATCGGGGCCAGATGCTATCCGGCCGCCATAAGAACCGTATGAGGCCGCAGCTGCGCGCGGGTGTGAGCCGTAGCTCAGTTCTCGCGCTTCTCCTTGATCTTCGCGGCCTTGCCGCGCAGCTCACGCAGGTAGTACAGCTTCGCGCGACGGACGTCACCGCGGGTGACGAGCTCGATCTTCTCGAAGATCGGGCTGTGCACCGGGAAGGTGCGCTCGACGCCGACGGAGAAGGAGACCTTGCGGACCGTGAAGGTCTCGCTGACGCCGGAGCCCTGGCGGCGGATGACGACACCCTTGAACTGCTGGATACGGGAGCGGTTGCCCTCGATGACGCGAACGTGGACGTTCACGGTGTCACCGGGACGGAACGCGGGGACGTCGGTCCGCAGCGAGGCGGTGTTGACGGCGTCGAGCAAGTGCGACATGTTCGTCTGCTTTCTTCGCCGATGCCACAGGTCATCAGCGGTACGTAGAGATGAGATGGGGGCCGCGGCGTCGGAGCGGGCGTCGTGTCCCCCTGTGGCAGGGGCGCACGCCGGACGTACGGCAGCGGCCTATTCTTCCACGGCCTCGGGCCTGCGCCAAAATCGGCCGTCGGGCGAGGGCGCCCAGCCGAGGATGGAGAGGATCTCGCGGTCCTTCTTGTCGAATGCCGACGGGTCGCAGCGCTCGATGAGGTCGGGCCGGTTCCGGGCCGTACGACGGAACGCCTCGTCCCGCCGCCACCGCGCGATCTTCCCGTGGTGCCCGCTGAGCAGGACGTCCGGAACGTCGCGGCCGCGCCACACGGGCGGCTTGGTGTAGACGGGCCCCTCCAGCAGGTTTGCCATGGCGCCGGGCGCAAAGGAGTCGTCGCGGTGTGATTCGGCGTTGCCGAGGACGCCCGGCAGCAGCCGCGCCACGGCCTCCGTGATGACCAGAACAGCCGCCTCGCCGCCGGCCAGGACGTAGTCCCCGATGGAGACCTCGTAGACCGGTATCCGGGTGGCGTACTCGTCCATGACGCGGCGGTCGATGCCCTCGTACCGGGCGGGGGTGAAGATCAGCCAGGGCCGCTCGGAGAGCTCGACGGCGAGCTCCTGGGTGAACGGACGGCCGCTGGGGGTCGGTACGACCAGCGCCGGCCCGTGCGCGCCCGTCTCGTACCCGTCCGCGAGCGCGTCGTCCAGCGCGTCACCCCAGGGCTCGGTCTTCATGACCATGCCGGGGCCGCCGCCGTACGGGGTGTCGTCGACGGTGCTGTGCCGGTCGTACGTCCAGTTCCGCAGGTCGTGCACGTGGACGTCGAGCTGCCCGCGTGCCCGCGCCTTGCCGACGAGCGAGACGTTCAGCGGCTCCAGATACTCGGGAAAGATCGTGACGACGTCGAGCCGCATCAGGACGCGTCCTCGTCACGGCTGGAATCGATCACGGCCCGGTCGTCGATGAGTCCCGGCGGCGGGTCGATGACGGCCTTCTGCTCCGCCAGATCGATCTCGGTGACGATCTCCTCGACGAAGGGGATCATCACCTCGCTGCCGTCGGGCCGCTCCACGATGAACAGGTCCTGCGAGGGCAGATGCGAGATCTCCGTGATCCGCCCGACCTCGGTCCCGTCGGTGAGCACCACGTCCAGGTCCATCAGCTGGTGGTCGTAGTACTCGTCGGGCTCGTCCGGCAGCTCGTCCGGATCGACCTCGGCGATCAGCAGGGTGTTGCGCAGGGCCTCGGCGCCGTTGCGGTCCCGTACGCCTTCGAAGCGCAGCAGCAGCCTGCCACTGTGCACCCGGCCGGTCTCGATGGTCAGCGGTCCGGCGGAGGCCGGCTCGGTGGCCAGTACGGCCCCGGGTGCGAGCCTCAGTTCCGGCTCGTCGGTACGTACCTCGACGGTGACTTCGCCCTTGATGCCATGGGCACGGCCGATCCGCGCGACTACCAACTGCACGCTCAATGCTCCTGTCATACGACTCGGGCCGGGATGGGCCGCAGCCCACCCCGGCCCGTGCCGGTGATTCAACTTCTCAGTGGACCTGGTCCACGTCGACGAGGTCGACACGGATACCACGACCGCCGATGGCGCCCACAACGGTGCGCAGGGCGCGCGCGGTGCGGCCGTTGCGGCCGATCACCTTACCGAGATCGTCGGGGTGCACCCGGACTTCCAGCACACGCCCACGGCGCAGAGTGCGCGAGGCCACGTGCACATCGTCCGGGTTGTCGACGATGCCCTTCACGAGGTGCTCGAGAGCCTCCTCGAGCATGCTCAGGCCTCGGTCGACTCGGCGGCGGCCTCAGCCTCGTCCGCCTTCTTCTCGGTCTTCTTCGCCTTCGGGGTGATGGCCTCACCCTTGGCGTCGTCGCCCTCGAGGGTCTTGGCGAAGGCATCGAAGGAAGCGCGCTTGTCTTCCTTCGTCTCCGGCTGGAGCAGCGGCTTCTCCGGGGCCGGCAGGCCCTTGTGCTTCTGCCAGTCGCCGGTGAGCTTCAGGATCGCGAGAACCGGCTCGGTCGGCTGGGCGCCGACGGACAGCCAGTACTGCGCGCGCTCCGAGTCGACCTCGATGCGCGACGGGTTGTACGTCGGGTGGTACAGACCGATCTCCTCGATGGCCCGGCCGTCACGGCGGGTACGGGAGTCGGCGACGACGATGCGGTAGTGAGGCGAACGGATCTTGCCCAGACGCTTCAGCTTGATCTTGACTGCCACGGGAGTGGGTTCTCCTGGTTTTGACGTGGTTGGGCACAACGAGATGCCGCGTGGGGTTGCGGACCCGATGGCCCGATGGACGCGTCAGCCGGAGGAGAGAGGGGTCCTGTGCGACTGTCGAGTACAGCTAGCCATTGTGCCACACGGATCCGACCGGCCGACCCGCGCCCCAGGTCGGCGCGAGGCTCCCACTCCCGGGCGCGGCCGGGCGGTTCAGCTCGCCGCGGCCACCGCTTCCGGGATGCGGAACGGCTTCCCGCAGCCGCCGCAGACGATCGGCGCCTGGGCGAGGACCGACGGCACGACCCGGACGTTGCGGCCGCACTCGCAGACGGCCTTCACCCGGACGCCGCCGCCGGACGAACCGTGCCGCGCGGCCGGGCCCCGGAAGGTCCGCTTGGTGTCGGAGGCCGTCGCGACCGTGTGCGCGGCGAGGGCGCGCTGCAGCCGCTCGATCGTCGGGCGATACCGCCGCTTCGCCTCGGGGTTGAGCGTGACCAGCGAGAAACCGCTGCTCGGGTGCGGCTCCTCCGGGTGGTCCAGGCCCATCTCCTCGGCGATCGCCAGGAACCGGCGGTTGTGGTAGCGGCCGGCGCGCGAGGTGTCACGGACCCCTCGGGCGGCGGCGATGCCGTGGACTGCCTCATGGAGCAGTCGCTCGAAGGAGAGCTCGTGGCCGCAGGCGGACGAGGACTCTCCGATCAGGGACTCTGGCGCGGCAAGGTCAGGCAGCTCGGGGTGGTGCCGCTGAATGTCGGCCCACGCCTGTGCCAGCTCTGCGGCGAGAACAGGTGGTGTCGTGCTCACGTCGTGATAACGAGCCGGGCGGCTCGCGGGTTCCATTCCGGGGCATCCCAAATATTTTGCACGTACCCGTCAGTTGCCATTGATGCGTCCTGACGAGGGCGGGTGCGCTGATCTGCGGAGAAGCCTCGCAGCTCATACCAAGCCGGTACGTAGCTACGCGTCTACGCAGTAATGCCGAAGATGCACGCCCCGGCGCGTAGCCCGGGACCGCGCTCCGGGGCGCGCATGGCCCGAGGGGGCTCACGGGTGCTCGGAGGCGCCCCGCCCGGCCGCGGCCCGCCGTCAGTAGGCCCGCGCGACGATCGCGAGCGTACCCGGGGCGTCGTCGGCGTCCGGCACCGACCCGTCCGCCGCGACCAGACACCGCACCGACACGGCCTGATCAGCGAGCACCGCCTCGCCCTCCGTGCCGAGTGCCGCCCAGGGGATACGCGCCCAGCCGCCCGCGACCGCGGCCTCTGCGGCCTCCTCGATCGTCGTCACATCGCTCGTACGGGCCTCTCGGCGTTCACGCGACTGGCGCAGCAGCAGCGCCTGGTCCTCCTCCAGCACCGTGGGCAGCAGACCGGCGAGCGAATCGATCGCGACGGGTTCCTTGCCCCCGGGGATACGGCGGGCCAGCATCGCCGTGCCGCCCTCCAGATCGCGCGGGCCGACCTCGATGCGTACCGGCACGCCCTTGAGCTCCCAGTCGACGGCCCGGCGGCCGAAGGGGGTGTCGGTGCGGTCGTCGACCTGGACGCGGACGCCCGCGGCCCTGAGCCGGTCGCCGATCTCGCGGACCTTGGCCAGCACCGCCTCGTCGCGCTTGATGGCGAGGACGACGGCCTGCACCGGTGCCAGGCGCGGTGGGACGCGCAGGCCGTTGTCGTCGCCGTGCGACATGATCAGGCCGCCGACCATCCGGGTGGAGGAGCCCCAGGAGGTCTGCCAGACCAGCTCCTGCTTGCCGTCCTTCGACAGATAGGTGGTGTTGAATGCCTTGGAGAAGTTGGTGCCGAGCTCATGGCTCGTGCCCATCTGGAGGGCCTTGCCGTCACCCATCATGCCTTCGAGCGTGAGGGTGTTGACGGCGCCAGCGAAGCGCTCCCTGGGCGTCTTGCGGCCCAGCACCACATCGATGCCGAGGACGTTCACCATGAAGTCGGCGTAGACGTTCCGGTGGATGTGGGCGGCGTAGTCCCGGGCGTCCTCATAGGTGGCGTGGGCGGTGTGGCCCTCCTGCCAGAGGAATTCGGTCGTGCGCAGGAAGACCCGGGGACGCATCTCCCAGCGGACCACGTTCGCCCACTGGTTGATCAGCAGCGGCAGATCGCGGTAGCTCTGGATCCACTTGGAGAAGTAGTCGTTGATGATCGTCTCGGAGGTGGGGCGGACGACGACCGGCTCCTCCAGCTCCTTGCCCCCGCCGTGCGTGACGACCGCGAGCTCCGGGGCGAAGCCCTCGACGTGCTCGGCCTCCTTCGTCAGGTACGACTGCGGGATGAAGAGGGGGAAGTACGCGTTGGACGCCCCGGCTTCCTTGATGCGGGCGTCCATCTCCTGCTGCATCCGTTCCCAGAGCCCGTACCCGTAGGGGCGGATCACCATCGTGCCGCGCACCGGGCCGTTGTCGGCGAGCTCGGCCTTGTTGATCAGGTCCTGGTACCAGCGGGGGAAGTCCTCCGCCTGCGGCGTGAGAACGGGTGCCTTTGCCATGGCGGGAATCGTAAGGCGGCCGCACTCTGGATGGGGAATCGATCGGGGCGCGGGGGCGCACGACCGGGGCACGCGATGCTTTGCGCGGCGCGACCTCTGGACGTACGGACGGATGCGGAGTTCCCTGGCATACGGGGGGAGCACGAGCGCACGTACACGGGGGGCTGTCAATCAGGGCACAGCTGACCTCTCGGCGGATTGGGGCGCTTTTCGATGACACCTACGCTCGTCCGGCACCATTCCCGTACGGCCACCGCTCCCCCGGCGGATCCCGCCGCACGCGCCCGTGACTGGGTCGAGATCCAGGAGCGGATGCTGGTGCCCCTCTACGAGGCGGTGTACGAGCACCTGGAGGTCGGCAAGGGCTCCCGGCTGCTGGGGCTCGGCTGCGGCTCCGGTCTTGCCCTGCTGATGGCCGCGGGGCGCGGGGCGAGCGTCACCGGCGTCGACACGGACCGGTCCAGGATCGCGCTGGCCCGCGAGCGGCTGCTCGCGCCGGAGCCCGACCGGGCTGCCTCGTCCGCCGCGGCCGGGGCGCGACTGGTGGAGGGCGGTCCCGAGGCGGCGGCGGATCCCGCGCTCCCCCGGTTCAGCATGATCACGATTTTTCAGCCGATCGGGTGTACGGCGGGCGACTCCGAAGGACTCGTCCCCGCGTTGGAGGCGGTGGTTCCGCTGGCCGAGCGCGGCAGCCCGGTCGTGCTGGCGGGCTGGGGCCCGCCGGAACGGTGCGCCACGTCGGCGGTGCTGCGGGTCGCGAGCCGGCTCACCGAGCGGCTGCGCGCGGGCGGCGGCTGGCGCCCGACACGGCGGGACGACCTGGAGGACGTGGCGACCAGGGCGGGTCTCAAGCCGGACGGCTCCGGGCGGGTGGCGTGCCCGTTCGGCTACGCGGACCTGGAGAGCGCGGTGCGCGGGCTGCTGTCGACCGGGCTGTTCGACGCTGCGGTGCGGGCGACGGACCAGGCACAGGTCGAGAAGGAGGTCACGGAGGCGCTGCACGCGCATGTACGGGCCGACGGGACGGTGTGGATGCCGAACGTCTTCCGCTACTTGATCGCCCGCACGCGGTAGGCGCGACCGCTGTATCGCAGGGTCCGGACTGTCGCAGGGCCCGAACTGGGGCAGGCTCCCAGACCCCGTACGGCCTCCGGCCGTGTCCTCGATCTCCCCCGGAGCTCGCCCGAAGGCCCCCCGGGCGGGCTCCGACGGAGCCCCTCCGGTAACGGAGCCCCTCCGGCGGCGGCCGAGGCACGGGGCCCGGAGCAGAGCCCCGGCGGGTACGGCCTACTCCGACTCGTCCTTGGTGAGACGCGGGATGCCCGCCGCGCGGTAGGCCGCGGACTCTTCCAGGGTCTCGTTGGCGAGCAGGGCCTCCGCGAGGGCGTCCAGCCGGTCGCGGTTGTCTCGCAGTTGGCGGCAGGCGCTCTCGTAGCACTCGTCGGCGATCCGGCGCATCTCGTGGTCGACGGCGTCCAACGTCGCCGAGGCGGCCATGAGTCCGTACGGCTCCTGCGCGTCGCCGGGGATGGCGGTGAGCCGGCCCACGCGCTCGCTCATGCCCCAGCGGCCGACCATGCCCCGGACGAGGTGGGTGACCTGCTCCAGGTCGCTCTCCGAGCCGGTCGTGACGACCCCGAAGACGACGTGCTCGGCCGCCATGCCGCCGAGCGCGCCGATGATGCGGCCGCGCAGATACTCCTCGGTGTACGCGTATCTGTCGGCGTCCGGGGTGGAGAGGGTGACGCCCAGCGCGCGGCCGCGCGGCACGATCGTGACCTTGCGGACGGGGTCGGCACCCGGCTGGAGCATGCCGAGCAGTGCATGGCCGCTCTCGTGGTACGCGGTCCTGCGGCGCTCCTCCTCGGGCATCACCAGCGGCCGTTCCGCACCGAGCTGCACCTTCTCCAGGGCGTCGGAGAGATCGCTCTGGGTGACCTCGCTCTGGCGGCGCTTGACCGCGAGCAGCGCGGCCTCGTTGGCGAGGTTGGCGAGTTCGGCGCCGGTCATTCCCGGTGTCGTACGGGCCACCTGGGCGAGGTCGACGGTCTTGGCCAGCGGGATCTCCCGGGTGTGGATCTCCAGGATCGCCTGGCGGCCGCCCCGGTCGGGCGGGCTGACCTGCACGATGCGGTCGAAGCGCCCCGGCCGGGTGAGCGCGGGGTCGAGGACGTCGGCGCGGTTCGTGGCGGCGAGCACCACGACGCCCTCGGAGCCGGTGAAGCCGTCCATCTCGGTCAGGATCTGGTTGAGCGTCTGCTCGCGCTCGTCGTGGCCGCCGAGGCTCGCGCCGCCGCCGCGCACCCTGCCGATGGTGTCGATCTCGTCGATGAAGACGATGGCCGGGGCGACCTTGCGGGCCTCGGCGAAGAGTTCCCGTACCCGTGAGGCGCCCACACCCACGATCATCTCGATGAACTCGGAGGCGGACGCGGAGAAGAACGCCACTCCCGCCTCGCCCGCCACGGCCCGCGCGAGCAGGGTCTTTCCGGTGCCGGGCGGGCCCGCGAGGAGGACACCGCCGGGCATCCGGGCGCCCATGCTCCGGTACGCCTCCGGGTTCTTGAGGAAGTCGACGACATCGCTGAGCTCGCCCTCGACCTCGTCGATGCCGGCCACGTCGTCGAAGGTGGTGCGCCTGCCGGCCGTCACCTCGACGGGTTTCGGCGGCGGCTTGCGACCGAGCGGCCCGCCGCCCACGCCTCCACCCATCCGCCGCGCGAGGAACACCCAGAGGAGCACGAGCAGCAGGAGCGGTGCGAGCGAGATCAGCAGGTTGACGAGAAAGCCGCGCTCGGCGACGACCGGTTCGGCCGTCACGGTGACACCCTTCTGGGTGAGCTGCTGCCAGAGGTTGTCATCGGCGAAGGCGGGCCGCTGGGTGGTGAACTTGGTGTAGTCGCCGCCGCCCGGAAGCGCCTGTTCGCTCTTCAGCTCGCCCTGGATCGCGTCGCCCTTGGCGTAGATCTTGGTGACGTTCCCCGCCGTGACCTGCTTGCTGAACTCGGTGTACGAGATCGTCGGCTCATCGCTCTCCCCGAAGTACGACAGCGCCAGAAAAGCGATGAGAAAGACGAGCAGCGCGGCGAGGACCAGCCCCACCCAGCCGCCGGGCATCTTCCTCTTCGGCGGCGGGGGCGGCGGCGCACCCTCGGAGCGCCAGGGCTGGTCGGTGCGGTCGCGCGGGGGTACGGAATTGGCCACGCCTGCCCTCCTGCCCTCCTGCTCCGGTGGTCTCGGGCCGGACTCTGCCCATGACCGCACAGATCCCGGCTCCCCGCCACCCGGGGCGTCACATGGCAGAGGGCCCCGCGGTCCGGTGACC
>NZ_JBSGZO010000032.1:0-7571 GCF_053611045.1 Streptomyces sp. NPDC054841
GTCGTCGGTTCTTCATGAGTGACAGCAATACGAGAAGGGCTGGCTGATGAACAACGACGGGATCATGGTGACCGGGGCGACGGGCGTACTCGGCCGGGAGGTGCTGGAGCGGGTGCGCCGCACCGGGTTGCCGGTGCGGGCGCTCACCCGCAGGGCCGTGCTGCCGGGCGATGCGGGGGTGACCTGGTTCACCGGTGATCTGGCGAGCGGCGCGGGTCTGGACGAGGCGTTCGCCGGCGTCCGTACGATCATTCACTGCGCGACCGACATCCGGCATTTTAAGAACGATATCCCGGCCCTCCGCCACCTGCTGGAGGCCGCGAAGCGAGCCGGGGTCGAGCATGTCGTCAACATCTCGATCGTCGGCATCGACCGGATCCCGTACCCCTATTACCGGATCAAGCTGGAGGGGGAGCGGCAGCTGGCGACGTCGGGAATCGGCTGGAGCAACGTACGCGCCACTCAGTTCCCCGAGCTGTTGGACAGGGCCTTTTCCGTCTTGTCCAAGCTGCCCGTGGTCATCGTGCCGGCCCGTACCGTCTGCCAGCCGGTCGACCCGGGTGAAGTCGCGGACCGGCTCGTCGAGTTGGCGCTGGACGGGCCCGCCGGACAGGTGCCTGACCTGGCCGGGCCAACGGTGTACACGGCAGGCCGGCTGGCCAGGAACTGGCTGCGGGCAGCCGGCAAGCGCCGCCTCGTCCTGCCGGTGCTCATCCCGGGGAAGACCGGCGCGGGCTTCCGTTCCGGGGCTCTGACCGCGCCCGACCGCGCGGTGGGCAAGCGGACCTGGGAGGAATACCTGGCCGAGAAGTTCGCCCGCTGACGTCGACGTGCACACACGAGACCGCTGCGCGGGCGCAGGAGTCGGATCCTGGGCCGTCACGAACGGCCGGTCGGGATGCGAGTCGGACCGACCGGCCGGAAGTGCGCGTCCGGAACCGCGCAGTCGGCACGGGTTGGCGGGCGAGCCCGTCGCCGTCGGCGTGCGCGGTTCGGTTTCGCGATCGTACGGGGGCGTCGTGGAGGCCCACGCGGGGGCACGTGCACGTACGAGTGTGGCGGGCGATTGCCGGGTTCGGGGTCACGGTGTTGATTCCCGGTGGTGACAGCCACGTTGAACCGGAAAACCACCTGCGTGTTTTACCGAGTGCTTCAGGAGATGGTTCCCCCTGCGGTCCAACTTTAGGGTTCTACTCGAGCGCCGCCGCCTTCCGCTCAGGCTCCTGCCGACCCGGGCGCGTCCGGTGGCCGGGAGAAGGAGGAACGCGGGCGCACGGAGCGGACCTGGCGCTGCTCATCGTTGCCGCCCCGGAACGCCGGAGATCCCGGAGGGTGTCGTGCGCACAGCCGAGTCCGGTGTCCGGGGCCCGCAGGACGTCGCTGGGTGCGCTGCGCCCGGCGCGGCGCGGTCCTGGTGGACGAGTCCGTGGTGACGGGTGGCAGCAGCGAGCAGGCGGTCGCGGCGCGTGGTCCGCCGGGCGTCCTCCGCACAGGATTTCCAGCGGACAGATCGGGGTGGCAAGGGCAGGTACCAGAACGACGCGATCCAGCAGCACGGGCAGCAGCTCGATCTCACGGCCGGACAGCTGTCCATCTGGTACGGCCAGCGACTGGCCCCCGAAAGCCCCGGCTACCAGACCGGCGAATACCTGGAGATCACCGGCGCGTTCGACGTGGATCTCTTCGGCCTGGCTCTCCGCCGCGCCCTGAGCGAGGTGGAGGCACGTCAGGTTCACCCAGGACGCCCACGGGGCGGTGAGCCAGCGCGTCGACGTCACGCAGGACTGGCCGCTGCATGTCGTGGACGTGAGCCATGAGGCGGACCCCCGTTCCGCCGCCGAGCGGTGGATGTGGGAAGAACTGGGCCGGCCCGGCGGTCTCGCGCGCCCGCTGTTCACCGAGGCGCTCTTCAAGGAGGCCCCGGACCGGCACCTCTGGTTCCACCGCATCCACCACATCGCGGTCGACGGCCTCGGCGGCTCGGTCATGGCGAACCGGGTGGCGCAGGTCTACAACGCCCTGCTCCGAGACGGCTCCTGCGACGAAGGCGCCCTCGCGCCGATTGAGATGCTGGTCGCCGCCGACGCCACGTACCGCGCCGGTGACGAGCTCGCGACGGACGCGGAGTACTGGCGGGACGCCCTCGCCGGACGGCCGGAAGCGGTCACCCTCAGCGAACGCCGGCCGGAGCGGAACCTCCGGACCCCCGTCCGGCACGTCGAAAGGATGGCGACCACCGAGGTCGCCGGCCTCAAGACCGCGGCACGCGGGTTCCGGACGAGCCTGGCCGGGCTGATGATCGCGGCCACCGCGGCGTATCTGCACCGGATGACGGGCGCCGAGGACATCGTCCTCGGCATGCCCGCCCCCGGCAGGACCGGAGCCGCCCAGAAGGCCGTCCCGGGGATGACGTCCAACATCCTCCCCATCCGGCTCTCGTTGCGTCCCGGGATGACACTGACAGACCTGTTCCGCCAGGTGTCCGAAACCGTCCGCGGCGCCATGCGCCACCAGCGCTACCGCTACGAGGACATCGCACGGGAACTGTGGACCGCCGACGCCGGAGCGCTCTTCGGGCCGGTGGTGAACGTCGTACCGTTCGACTACGGCGTGGGGTTCGGCGACTGTGCGGTCACACCCCGCAGCCTGTCCACGGGGCCGGTCGACGACCTCAACATCAACGTCTTCGACCGTGCGCAGGACGGAAGCGTGGAAGTGGCCTTCAACGCCAACCCCGACTCGTACACGGAAGAAGCCAACGAAACCCACGCACGCCGTTTCCGGTCCCTCCTGGACTGGTTCGCCGGTGCATCCCCCGATGACCGGGTCGGCCAGGCAGAGTTGCTCTTTCCGCAGGAGCGGGAGTCGCTGCTCGGCGGTTGGAACGCGACGACGGGCCCGCTTCCCGGCGAGTTCCGGTCCTTGGTGGAGTTGTTCGAGGCGCAGGTGGGGCGGTCTTCTGGTGGGGTCGCGGTGGTGTTCGGTGAGGAGAGGGTTTCGTACGGGGAGTTGAACCGTCGTGCGAACCGGCTGGCGCGTTCGTTGGCCGCGCGGGGTGTGGGTCCTGAGGGGCGTGTGGGTGTCGCTCTGCCGCGGTCGGTGGAGCTGGTGGTGGCGCTGCTTGCGGTGGTGAAGGCGGGGGCGGCGTACGTGCCCCTGGATTCGGAGTATCCGGCCGACCGGCTGGCGTTCATGCTGGAAGATGCCGCGCCGTCGGTGATCCTGACGGTGGGGTCGGTGGCCGGTGCGGTGCCGGAGTGCGGGGTCCCGCGGCTGCTCCTGGACGATCCGCGGATCGTCGGGGCGCTGGCGGAATGTGCGCCGGAGGACCTGACGGACGCCGACCGCGTTGCCCCCCTGTGCTCCGAGCACCCGGCGTACGTCATCTACACCTCGGGCTCCACCGGCCGCCCCAAGGGAACGGTGATTCCGCACAGCAGCGTGGTGCGTCTCTTCAAGGAGACGGAGCACTGGTTCCACTTCGGTCCCCACGACGTCTGGAGCTGGTTCCACTCCTTCGCCTTCGACTTCTCCGTCTGGGAGCTGTGGGGAGCGCTGCTGTACGGCGGCCGGCTGATCGGCGTCCCCTTCGAGGTCAGCCGCACCCCGGCGGAGTTCCTCGGCCTCCTGGTGCGCGAAGGGGTCACCGTCCTCAACCAGACCCCCTCCGCCTTCCACCAGCTGATGGGGGCGGACGAACAGAACCCGCGGCTCGGACAGGGCCTTGCCCTGCGCACCGTCGTCCTCGGAGGCGAAGCTCTCGACCCCGCGCGGCTCGCCCCCTGGTACGCCCACCACGCGGACGATGCTCCGACGCCGGTCAACATGTACGGCATCACCGAGACGACCGTGCACGTCAGTTACCGCCCGCTGTCCGCGGCCGACTCCGAAACGGTCGCGGCCGGGGGCCCGATCGGCCGGGCCATACCCGACGTGGGCGTGTTCGTACTCGACGGCGCCCTGCGGCCGGTGCCGACCGGGGTGCCGGGGGAGATGTACATCGCCGGTGCGGGTCTTGCCCGGGGGTACTTGAACCGGCCGGGTCTGTCGGCGGAGCGTTTTGTTGCGTGCCCGTTCGGGGCGCCGGGCGGGCGCATGTACCGGACCGGTGATCTGGCGCGCTGGAGCGCCGAGTGTGAGCTGGAGTTCTTGGGACGCGCGGACGACCAGGTGAAGGTCCGCGGGTTCCGCATCGAGCTGGGTGAGATCGAGACGGTCCTGGCCGGACATCACGGTGTGGCCCACGTCGCGGTCGTGGTGCGGGAGGACCGCCCCGGTGATCGCCGCCTGGTCGCCTACGTGGTGCCGGCCGAAGACGCGGACGAGGAGGTGTCAGCCGCCGAACTCCGCCGATTCCTGAAAGCGTTCCTCCCCGCTCACATGGTGCCGTCGGCCTTCGTGGTCCTGAGCGAGCTGCCGGTGACCGTCAACGGAAAGCTGGACCGGGGGGCCCTCCCCCTCCCCGGCCACACCCCCTCGGCCACGGGCCGAGAGCCGGTGACGGAGCTGGAAGCGCGGTTGTGTGGTGTGTTCGCCGAGGTCCTCACGGTGGAGCGGGTCGGAATCGACGACGACTTCTTCGCCCTGGGCGGGCATTCGCTGCTCGTGGTCCGGATGTTGGCGGGGGTGCGGGCCGAGCTCGGGCTGCGCATCGGGGTACGGGAGTTCCTCTCGGCGCCCACGGCGGGGGAACTCGCCCAGCTCATCGAGGGCAGACAGGCGGGGCGTGCGGCGAGTGCCGTGCCCGTGGTGACCGACGCCGAGACGCGGCTCGACGCCGGGATGTGCTTCCCGGCGGCGGGACGAGCGCGCGGGGGCGCGGGTCCGCGCCGGATCCTGCTCACCGGAGCCACCGGGTTCGTCGGTGCCTTCCTGCTGCGGGAACTGCTGACGCGGACCGAGCGGACCGGTGCGGAGGTGCTCTGCCTGGTACGCGGGGAATCTGCGGAGGAGGCGCGGGCGCGCCTGGGCGACGTCATGGGCTCCTACGGCCTGGGCTCGGCAGCGGACGACCCACGCGTCCGCGTCGTGCGCGGCGACCTGGCGGAGCGGGGCCTCGGCGTCGGGCCCGGCCAGTGGCGCCGGCTGGCGGACGGGTTGGACACCATCGTGCACGCGGGTGCGTACGTCCACCACCTCTCGTCGTACGAGCGCCTGAAGCCGACGAACGTCGAAGGGACACGGGAGCTGCTGCGGCTCGCGGCCGAAGGCCGCCCCAAGCGCCTTCACCACGTCTCCACACTGGGCATCTTCCGCGGCGGCCCGCCCCCCCGGCTGATCACCGAGGACTCCGACACCTCGGGCGAGCGCCACCCGTCGGCGGACGGCTACGCGGCCGGCAAGTGGGTGGCCGACCGCATGGTGCAGCACGCCGTCGCGCAAGGCGCCGACGCACGCGTGTACCGGCTCGGCCGGGTGTGGGCGGAGTCGCAACAGGGAGCCGTCAACCCGGACGACATGTACTGCCGCCTGCTGACCACCTGCGCCGCGCTGGGCTGCTACCCGCAGGACGCGGTGGCGCATGCCGACCTCCTGCCCGCGGACGTCGGGGCCCGCGCCCTGGCTGCCCTCATCCTCGACCACGATCCCGCCGACACCGCCGTCGTGCGCCATCTCCATCACTTCGGTCAGACCAGCGCGGAGGCGTTCCTGGGCGTCTTCGACGCAATGCACGGGACACGCACGGAGCCGGTGCCGCTCGGGGAATGGCCGCGCCGGCTCAGGCGCGGCAGCGAAGCGGGCCAGAACCTGAGGTTCCTGCCCTACCTGGACGCATTCGAGGAATACGCCCGGTCCGCCGAGGCGGGAGCCGGGCGTGCGGCCGAAACCTACCGCAACCAGCGGACACTCCACAGCCTGGAGCGGCTCGGCGTGACGGTCCCGGAAATCGACAAAGCGATGATCGCCGCGTTCTGGCGCGGTATTGCGGACTCGGCGCCGGAAAGCGACAGCCGCTGACGCAGTCCAGCGAGTTGCTCCGGGCTGATCGCTCCGGCAGGGGCATGCCTGGACCGTGTGGTCGAAACCGGGCGGACGTCCTCCGGCCGAGCCGAGCCGAGCCACGGTGGAGGCGGTGTCCGGCGGTGTCAAGCCTCTCCGGGATGGTGTGCGGGATCTGCCTCTGGCGCAGGTGGTCGCGGACCTTCCGGGAGGAGTACGCACGGTCGGCAAGGACATGGCTCGGCGGACGCGCGGGCGTCCGCCGCCCCTCCTGGGAACACGGATGGTTCCGTGACTCGCCGAAAGGGGGGCGTCTGCTCGCTGTCCCGCGGTGACCACGGTGGCCAGGACGTGGATGGAGACGTCCTGGTCCACAGGGGACGACCCGACGGTTTGACTTCGGCGCAGCCGGGCAGCCGCCGGAATGACCCGGGTGCGAACCATCCAGCGCATAACGATCGCGAAAGCAGCAAGTCCGGGTGATGCTGGACTGACGCGCGCGCAAGGAGACGCGGAGGGGCAGGAGGCAGGGCCCCTCGGCACGGGATGGTGCAGGAGTCGTCGAGACCGTTCGCAGCCAGCGCGTTGCCGAGCCCGACGCACAGCCCGGTGACCTGAATGGTGTCACCGGATGATGGACATCGGAGACAGGTCGAAGGGCGTCTACCAAGAGCAGACAGGCGTAAAGGAGCTGTTATGCCCAGGGGATCGAGCTCCAAGCGGGAGCGACAATACGAGCACATCAAGGAAAGTGCCGAGCAGCGCGGGGAGAGCACGAAGCGGGCCAAGGAGATCGCGGCCCGTACGGTGAACAAGGAACGGGCGCGCTCGGGCGAGTCCCGCACCGCCAGTAAGAGCTCGGTCCAGGACAAGTCCTCCTCCCAGCGAGGCGGAGAGCGATCGGGCAAGGGTTCACAGGGCCCGACCTACGACCAGCTCTACGCCGAGGCCCAGCGCCGCAACATCCACGGCCGGTCCTCGATGAACAAGGCCGAGCTGAAGCGATCGCTCGGCCGTTGAAGGAATAGCCATGTCAGCCCGGGACCACGACAAGCGCAACCCCGTCACGGCCCACCCCCGGCCGGACTTCCCGGACCAGAAGCAGCCGCACCCGGGCTGGACCGGGCCCATGGACCCGCCACCGGATCACGGCGAATCGTCGTACGAGGGTCACGGCCTCCTCGATGGGCGTGCGTCGGTCATCACCGGCGGTGACTCCGGTATCGGCAGAGCAGTGGCTCTCGCCTACGCACGCGAAGGCGCCGATGTCCTGTTCACTCATCTGCCCGAAGAAGCCGAAGAGGCCGGGGAAACCTCCCGGCTCGTCGAGGAAGCGGACCGCAAGGCGGTGGCGGTGAGCTGCGACATCCGCGAGGAGGTACAGTGCCGGGCCCTGGTCGAGCGTGCAGTCGAGGAGTTCGGCCGCATCGACGTTCTGGTCAACAACGCGACGTACCAGATGTCCCAGCCGGACGGAATCACCGCCATCTCGACCGAGCAGTTCGACCGCGTGATGAAGACGAATCTGTACGGCATGTTCTGGCTGTCGAAAATGGCGCTGCCACACATCCCGAAAGGCGGGAGCATCATCAATTCGGCGTCGGTGCAGGCGTACAAGCCCAGTCCGCATC
>NZ_JBSGZO010000032.1:7581-38990 GCF_053611045.1 Streptomyces sp. NPDC054841
GCATCTGCTCGACTACGCGATGACCAAAGGCGCCATCGTCACTTTCACGCAGGGGCTGGCCCAGATGGTCGCCTCGGACGGGGTGCGCGTCAACGCCGTCGCCCCTGGGCCGGTCTGGACTCCGCTGATTCCCGCGACCATGCCCGACACGGTGGAGTTCGGGAAGCAGGCCCCGTTGGGGCGTCCCGCGCAGCCGGCCGAGATAGCCCCGGCGTACGTCTTCCTCGCCTCCCAGCGGGCGAGCTACATCACCGCCGCAGTCATCAACGCCACCGGAGGCACACCGCTGCCCTGACACAAATCGGGAGGAGCGGCCGCACATCGACGCCATCCCGGGGAGGAGAACATGCCCGAGCTGCCGGACGTCGAGGGCTTCCGCAAGGTACTGAGCACCTGCGGGCGCGGCCGGCGCGTCACGAACGTCGACATACGCGATGCCGGGGTGCTGCGCGGAGTCACCGCGAGGCGGCTGCGGAAGGAGATGGAAGGGGCGCGGTTCGGGAAACCGTGGCGCCACGGCAAGTGGCTGATCGCGCCGACCGACGGTGGACCCACACTCGTCTGGCACTTCGGAATGACGGGAGCGCTGCTGTGCGCCTCTGTGGAGGACCCCCTGGATCCCCACGACCGCGTCGTGCTGACGCTCGACGACGAGCTGCAACTGCGCTTTCGCGACCAGCGCAAGCTCCAGGGCGTCCAGCTCGCAGGGGAGGACGCCGCCGTCGAGCGGATCCTGGCCGGTCTCGGTCCAGACGCCCTCGCCGTGGACCGAGCGGCGTTCTTGGAGCTGTTGGCCGGCCGGCGGGGAGCCGTGAAGGGAGTGCTGATGGACCAGTCCGTGCTCGCCGGTCTGGGAAACCTGCTCAGCGACGAGATCCTCTGGAGGGCGCGCGTGGCGCCGGGGCGCCCGGCGCGGGACCTGAGCGAGGCGGAGGGCAGGCGCGTGTACGCCGCGATGGGCCGCGTGCTCAAGTCCTCGGTGAACGCCGAGCGCGTGCCACCGCGGCGTACCTGGCTCACCGGTCGCCGGGACGACAGCGAGCCGGAGTGCCCGCGCTGCGGCCAACCGCTGCGATCGCGTCGTATCTCCGGCCGCCGTACCCTCTGGTGCCCGCACTGCCAAAGCTGACGGCGCCGACCAGCCGAAACAACGTGATGCGTCGCCGACGTCATTACATCGCAGCGCATGGGGCACCCACCCGGTATGAGCACGAACAACCCCGATCCTGATCCTCGCGTGACCCCCGGCCTGGAGCCTGGTGGTTCGGTGCCTCCGGGCGAGACCCCGCCCGCCGAGGCCTCCACGTCTTCGGGCACCGGCCCGCACGAGACCCGCACACGCGGTTGGGCCAAGGGCCCGATGTTTGTGATCGCGGTCGTCGTCCTGCTGATTGCCGCGTTCTTCCTCGCGTACGCCGTGATCCTGCTGGTGTGACGACCGCACAGCCCTGCCCCCGTGTCGCTGTGAGGTGACCTGCGGGGGCCTCACTCTGCGTGCCGTCGCGTCTCCTCCTCGTACACGGGCACGTCGGCGTCCGGGACCTCCTGCGCCAGGCGCTGGTCGAGGGATTCGCCCTCCTGCTGCTCCGTGCCCGTGGTGCCGTACTTCTCCACACCCAGCGGGCGCTCGGGAGGCGAGTAGCCGTCGTCGAGGCTGTCGTCGGTCTGGGCGTCGTCGAGCGCGTTCTGCAGGTCCAGCTCGTCGTCAGGACGGTTCTGCACATCGGAGTGCTGGGGCTGGTAGACATCGTCGCCTCGTCCTTGGTCGGACATGGCGCACCCCTTTCGTAGGAGCTTCCCCCTGCCGGACCACGGCCTGTCGGGCAGATACCCCGGCACCGGCGGCCGACTCGTGGTGCTGCGGCGAATCGCCACGTCGGCCCCCTTCCTCCAGCGTGTCACCGGCCACCGGCCGGGTACCCCCCAGAAGGGGGCCGGAGGTGAGAATCCATGGCGCGGGCGGTGTGGAGCGGTGGGCTGACGTGCGGGCTGGTCACGGGGACCGTGCAGATGTTCAGCGTTACGGGCCGCTCCTCCACGAACCGCGAGGAACTCGTCAGAACTCTCACGAAGGGAAGCGGCCGGCGCACGGCGCGTGCCGCCTGACACCGTGCCGGCCGACAGGTGAGCGAGTCCTCGACCGGCCGTCCCCGAAGGCGCCGGTCACCCGCTGTGAACGGAGTCCACCACGATGAAGGTTTCCGACCACATCCTCGAACGGCTTCGCGCATGGGGCGTCGAGCACGTCTTCGCCTATCCCGGCGACGGCATCAACGCACTGCTCGCCGCCTGGGGACGCGCCGGCGACACCCCGCAGTTCATCCAGTCCCGCCATGAGGAGATGTCCGCGTTCGAGGCCGTCGGCTACGTGAAGTACTCGGGCCGCACAGGAGTCTGCGCCGCCACGTCGGGCCCCGGGGCCATACACCTCCTCAACGGCCTCTACGACGCCAAGCTCGACCACGTCCCCGTCGTGGCCGTGGTCGGGCAGACCGACTGCAGCGCGATGGGCGGCTCGTACCAGCAGGAGGTCGACCTCGTTTCGCTCTACAAAGACGTCGCCTCGGAGTTCTGCGCGATGGTCACTGTCCCGCAGCAGCTGCCCAACGTCCTGGACCGGGCCATGCGCGTCGCGGCCGCACGCCGCACCGCGACCGCCGTGATCGTCCCCGCCGATGTGCAGGACCTGGAGTATGAGGCGCCCGCGCACGCCTTCAAGATGGTGCCGTCCAGCCTGGGCGGCCACTGCGCACCGGTGCCCTGGGACGAGGACCTCGCCCGCTGCGCCGAGATCCTCAACGCCGGGGAGCGCGTCGCCGTGCTCATCGGCCAGGGGGCACGGAACGCGCGCGCCGAGGTGGAGGAGCTCGCCGACGTCCTGGGGGCCGGTGTCGCGAAGGCGCTGCTGGGCAAGGACGTTCTGCCCGACACGCTGCCGTACGTCACCGGCGCGATCGGGCCGCTGGGCACCCGGCCCTCGTACGAGCTGATGCGCGACTGCGACACGCTGCTGGTGATCGGCTCCAGCTTCCCGTACAGCCAGTTCCTGCCGGAGTACGGGCGGGTGAGGGCCGTGCAGGTCGAGATCGAGCCGTCCATGGCGGGGCTGCGCTACCCGTTCGAGCTCAATGTGCTGGGCGATGCCGCGGAGACCCTGAAGCGGCTGATCCCCCTGCTGGTCCGCAAGGAGGACCGGTCCTGGCGCGGGGCCGTCGAGCGGAACACGCACCGCTGGTGGGAGGTGATGGAGCGGCGTGCCGCCGTGTCCGCCGATCCGATCAACCCGGAGCTCGTGGTGCACGCGCTCGACCGTCTGCTGCCCGATGAAGCGGTCCTGGCCGCGGACTCCGGATCGGCGGCCAACTGGTACGCCCGCCACCTGCGGATACGCGGCAGCATGCGCGGGTCCCTGTCGGGCACCCTGGCCACGATGGGTTCGGGCGTCCCGTACGCCATCGGTGCCAAGTTCGCCCTGCCCCGGCGGCCGGCGATCGCGCTCGTCGGCGACGGTGCGATGCAGATGAACGGCCTCTCCGAGCTGATCACGGCCGCCAAGTACTGGCCGCAGTGGTCCGATCCCCGTCTTGTCGTCGCCGTCCTCAACAACCAGGACCTCAATCAGACGACCTGGGAGATGCGCGCCCTCGAAGGCGCGCCGCAGTTCGAGGAGTCCCAGCGCCTGCCCGACGTTCCGTACGCCGCCTTCGCGCGGGAGCTGGGCCTCGACGGGGCGCGCGTGACCGACCCCGGCGACGTGGAGCAGATCTGGCGTCAGGCCCTCGCGGCCGACCGGCCCTTCGTCATCGACTTCCGCACGGACCCCGCCGTCCCGCCCATACCGCCGCACGCGACGTGGGACCAGATCCGGGCGACGGCCACCGCCGTGTGGCGCGGTCACAGCGACAGGGGCTCGGTGATCCGTCAGGGCGTCAAGGCGAAGATGCAGGAGTTCCTCCCCGGCGGCGGCGCCGGCACCAAGGCCGGCGGCGGCAAGGGCTGATGGGGCCGGCAGGACGGAGTGGTGGTCATGAACCCCATGAGCGAGCCCCGCGGCGACGGCCGTCGGCCGCACTTCGCACGTGCCGCCGGGTACCCGGTGCACGAGGCGTCCCACGCCCTTCCCCCGGACCACACCCAGTCGATCCTGGAGACGACCAAGCAGGTGGCGGCGCTGCTCAAGGACTCCGGGTACCCCTTCGCGCTCGCGGGCAGCGTCGCGGCGCACGCGCACGGCGTACCTGCGACGCTGCAGCACGACACGGACTTCTGCATCAGGCGTGAGGACGTCGACGGGGTGGTCCAGGATCTGCGCGAGGGCGGTGTCGAGATCGTGCCCGCGCCCGAGGACTGGCTGGTCAAGGCGCGGGCGGGGGGTGAGGAGATCGACCTGATCTTCGAGCTGGCCCATCGGCCGGTGACCGACGACATGCTCAGGAACGCGCCCGTACTGTCCGTCGACTCGGTGCGGATGCCGGTCCTGACGCCGTACGACCTGCTGAGCAGTCGGCTCGCCGCCCTGTCCGAGCACCACTGCGACTTCGGCCCCCTGCTCACCGTCGCCCGCACCCTGCGCGAGCGCATCGACTGGAAGGCGCTGCGGGAGGAGCACCGGCAGGAGCCGCTCGCGGACGCGTTCCTGTACCTGCTCGAACGACTCGAGGTCATCGAGGACAGGGACCGGAGCGAGGCGGGGCCATGAAGCCCGACCGGAGTGGCACCGGCGCGGCCGCCGGTGACCACCGTGGCGACAGTGCCTACCGCATCGCGCGCCTGCGCGAGCGCCTCGCCGGTGACGACATCGCCGAGCTGGGCATACGCATCGACGAGCGGGGCGGCGCGGTCCTGCTGTCCGGCACCGTCGCCACCGCGGCACGCCGGGAGGACATTCTGCGTATCGCCGCCGAGGAGCTGGGCAGCACGCCCGTCCGTTCCGGCCTGGTGATCGCCTCGGCGGAGGCCCCCGACCGCAGCGAGGAGCTCCCATGATCCGGATCGCGGCTGTCGGCGACATCCATCTGGGAGAGGACTGCCGGGGACTGCTCCGGCCCGCCTTCGACACCCTCGGCGGCTGCGCGGACGTCCTGCTGCTCGCAGGCGACCTCACTCGCCACGGCACCGTCGCTGAGGCAGAGGTTGTGGCCGCCGAGGTGGCCGGGCTGCCGGTCCCGGTCGTCGGCGTCCTGGGCAATCACGACTACCACAGCGACCGCGAGGCCGAAGTGACGGCCGTACTGACCGAGGCCGGCGTGACGGTCCTCGAGGGCGACGGCACGATGCTGGACATCCGCGGCGCGAAGGTCGGCATCGCCGGCACCAAGGGCTTCGGCGGAGGCTACACCGGCCGGAGCGCCGACGAGTTCGGCGAACCGGTGATGAAGGAGTTCGTCCGCTACACCCGCCGTTGCGCGACAAGTCTGCGCCGAGCGCTCGACATGCTCGCGGCGCAGGGCAGCGCGGTACGGATCGCCCTGACGCACTTCTCGCCCGTACCGGACACCCTCGCCGGAGAGCCCCCCGAGATCTATCCCTTCCTCGGCAGCTATCTGCTGGCCGAGGCGGTGGACGAGTCGGGCGCGGACCTGGCGGTGCACGGTCATGCGCACCGGGGTGTCGAGCACGGCATGACGGCGGGCGGTGTCCGCGTACGCAACGTGGCCCAGCCCGTGATCGGCCGCGCCTTCGCCGTGTATCACCTTCAGGTGCGCCGACGCCGTTGTGACGGGTCGGTGCTCCCGCTCTAGGGTCCCGAATCGGAAGTTCTTCCATGGTGCCGCCTGCCGCCTGCCGCCTGCCGCCTGCCGCCTGCCGCCTGCCGCCTGCCGGCGGCCGCATCGGCCGGGCTATCCCTCGACACCGGTCGAGGTGTGGGCGGCGCCGACGGGCTTGGACTCGGGCGAGCCGCGCTGGCGGAGGAAGACGGACAGGATGGCCATGGAGGCCACGGCGAGCAGTTCCGACTGCCAGTTCTGCAGGGAGCGGCTCCAGAAGTCCGCTGAGACCAGGTAGTCGCCCCAGCTGACGGGCGCCTGGAGCTGGCGCAGGCGTTGCCCGTTGTACGCGGCGGCTCCGGCAATGGACTGGGCAAGCCAGGAGAGGAAGAACAGGCTCGCCATGACGAGCCCCAAGGAGCGGGAGAACAAGGCCTGCCGCCAGTCCCGGGTGCCCGCCCAGCGCGGCGAATCGAGGCGGGCGTGTTCGCCCATCAGCTGGTCCTTCTCCGACTCCAGGCCGGCCTTGTGTGTTTCCTTCGACTCCGGTGAACCGCGCTGCAGCAGATAGACGGTGCCGAAGATGTAGAGGAAGAACTGCAGATACTCCGACTGCCAGTTCTCGGTGACGTCCACGGCGAAGTCCGACGACATCAAGTAGTCGCCGAAGCCGATCTGGGCGAGCCCGTCCACGGCCAGTTGCTGGTTGAACTCGGAATGACCTGCGATCGCCTGGCCGTACAGAACCAGCAGGAAGGTGAGACCGAACACCAATGTCAGCGAATTGTCATGCGCGAACCGGCGCATTTTCTGCGGCCCTCCCCACACTCACCGGTGCAGAAGTCCCAGAGTGATGAAGTAGGCCAGGCCTCCGAGCACCGTGACCAGACAGAGAGTGAACAAGACCCGCACCGGTCTCAGCCTCCCTTGACCTGGCAGTCGTACGGCTCGCCGGCCTCAGGCACGCAACCCGCTGCGACCACCCGCCAGCCGCTCCTGAACAGTGACAGGAACAGCGTGTCGCCCTGGAGCGTGACCATCGCCTGTTGTCCATACACCGTGCTTTCCCGTACGGCGCCCCCGTCAGGAAGCTGCTCTTCCTTCAGCGCTGAGGCGCACCGCTTCTGCCCGGAATGCTCTGTCTCGGCGAGTGTCTGCGGAGCCAGGAGCCTACAGGCCGCTGCGGTGTCCCCCTTGCGGACGGCCCTCTCGAACCTCTCGGCCACGGCAGCGGCCTCCGAGCCTCGCGCGCCCGCGGTGCTGCATCCGCCCGCCAGGGCCAGCGCGAGCATCGTCGGGGCGAGCGTGCGAAGTGTTCGTCCGCTCAAATCTGCCTCCGTCGTGGCGCGGTGCTGCATGGCACTGCTGCTTCCGTCAGCGGCGCGAGGGGAGGTAGGGCGAAGCTCTGCCTTCCGCGGGCTCGAGCATGGACACGTTCCCTTCAGGGCGCGGCGCTCGGAGCCATCTTCCTCGGGCCGGGTCACATCCACCCGCCCGCCTGGTACCAAAGCGCGGTCACGTCGCCCGTTCGGCCGAAGTCGGAGGGGGTCGAAAGTCTCTTTCGCCGCCGGCAGCATCTTGGTGTCTGGTCACGGGTGCCGACCGGGTTGCAGGCTCGGGCGGATGGGCCGGCTGATCACCTGGGAGGTGAACGTCGACCTGACGGTCTGCGGGGCTCACCAGCACGCGCCCGGCGCCCGCCGCAACGGGCAGGACCAGAAGGAACCTCCGGGCGGCATCCAGATCGAGCCCGAGGACCACGGTCCGGGCCCTTCCCGGGGCGGCTTCACCACCACGATTCATCTGGCCTGCGAGACGGCCGACGGCCGTTATCGCTGCAGGTCACCGCCGGGCACCGCAGACCCGCGCTGGTTCGCCTCCGTCGCCGTCCTGGACGAAGGGGGGCTACGAAATCGTCCTCCGCGACGCCACCCACCGGGCGCACAACGGTCACCACCGAGTCCAGCATCAGCCAAATCGCCAGTGACCTCATCCGATGGGTGGCCATCCGCGACTTCCCAGGACGGCCACCAGGCAGACCAGCGACTCAACACACACTTCAGGCCTGCTCACTCCTTCACAAGCCGCGACACCAACCGGCCGGAGTCATGGAGAGTCACGGCGTCGGTCTCAGGCGGCGGGTCCTTTCGCGCGTTCGGGCGTCTTGGTGTCCTCGGTGACGTCGGCGGCTGTGACGTCGTCGGGATCGGTGAGGTCGTTCCCGGTCGGTCGCCCCAGGAGCCAGGTCAGCAGCGGACCTGCCATCGCGGTCGTCACCACGGCCATGACGACCATGAGCGAGTAGAGCTCCTGGCGGATGAAGCCCAGTTGCAGACCCACGTTCAGGACGATGAGTTCGGTGAGGCCGCGGGTGTTCATCAGCGTGGCCAGCGCGGCGGACTGCCGGACCGGCATCCGGTTCAGGCGGGCGGCGGCGAACGCGCCGACGAACTTTCCGCCCACGGCCACCAGCAGGATCAGCCCCAGGTCACCGAGTCCACTGGCGTCGAGCCCGGACAGGTCGACCTTAAGGCCGGCGACCAGGAAGAACACCGGCAACAGTAGTGTGCCGCTCATCTGGCCGAGGCGGTCGTGCACTTCACGGCGGAGCCGCTCGGTTCCGGAGCGCGGAAGAACGACGCCGAAGAGGAACGCGCCGAAGATGTAGTGCAGGCCCAGCCACTCGGTGGCGGCGGCGGACAGCAGCAGACCGGCGAGCACGCAGGCGAAGACGGTCGGAGTGAGCCGGAGCGAAGTCCGGCGGTCCGCCATCCGGCGCAGTGCGGGACGCAGCAGGAACAGCATGCCGAGCAGGTACGGGATGGCGAGCAGGATCCGCCACTGGTCGGGGCCTGTCGAACCACTGATGGCGACCACGCCGGCGAGCAGAGACCAGGCGAGGACGTCGTCGATCGAGGCGCAGGCCAGCGCCACCACGCCCAGTGGCGTACGGGACATGCCCCGGTCGGTGAGGATCCGGGCCAGCACCGGGAACGCGGTGATCGACATGGCGATGCCCATGAAGAGCATGAACGCCGTCTTGTTGCCGGCACCGTGGTCGTTCATCAGGTAGAGGCCCAAAGCCGTGCCGAGGCCGAACGGCAGCACGATGGAGCTCAACGAGACGGTGGGGGCGATGGCGCCGCTTCCCCGGATCAGGGCCGCGTCCCACTCCAGTCCGACGATGAACATGAAGACGGCGACACCGACCGCGGCCAGGGCACCGAGGAGGGGCCGCGTGGTGCCGGGGAAGAGGGCGTCGGAGATCGCGCCGTGGAAAAGGGTCGGCCCCAGCGCGATGCCGGCGAGGACTTCGCCGATCACCGCGGGCTGGCCCAGGCGTCGGGCCAGCGCGCCGAGCAGCCGCGCCAGGAGCACCATGATGGCGAGGCCGACGAGGAGCGAGGTGGTTTGGTGCGTGGTCATGCGGTCCGTCTCTCTCCGTCGCGGTCCGGCCCATGGGCTCGTGTGCGGAGCGTGGCTGGGCAGGATGGGCTGATAGGCGGTCCGGGGCGGGCCGGAAAGGCCTCCGTCCCCGTGTGGAAATCAGGCGTGGTGGTTGAAGCCGTCCGGTCGACGGCAGATGCGGGGGATTCCCCCGGACGTCATGGACACGGAGGACGTGTCCGAGGACGTGTCCATGGGGCCTGACCAGCAGCGCTGCCACCGGGAGGCCGACAGACAGCGGGGCGCCGGTGTCGTGTCCGGGACTTGAGGAGAGGCTTACCGCTTCGCGGCTCACCCTGAGAGCGCGCCATTGCACACAGGGGCGCATCGCCTTCCTCTCCCATTCCTCTCCCAGTGAACGGTCTGTTCCGTGTCTAAGGGCTGTCCCGTAATCCCCGGCGGGCGCACGACGACAGCTACGGCACCTCGCTGCGTTGTCGGATCGCCCGAATACGCCCAGTATGAGGACGACCCTCCGCCTTGCGATGCACCGCATCTGACGCCGCGCGCTGATCCACCGGGGATTACGGGACAGCCCTTAGATCGCGCTGCGGTTCGCTCATATTAGGAGCGGGCCTCCCACGGCCATGGCCTGTTCCGGACGAATGACCTGAACGTGACCACGCACGTCCTAAAACGAGAGCACACACGTCCCAACACGACACGTGACTTCCCCTCGAACGGGAAGCTGGGAGAAGACCCCCGAATTCATCCAGGGGCAGCAGTCAGTTCGTGAGGCCCATCCGCTCCCGGTCGTACGTCGGGTCCAGGGTGCCGAAGATCCGGTCCCAGGCGGTGGTGTAGAAACCCAGATTGACGGCGGGGTTGGCGTGGTGGGCGCCGTGGAAGCTCGACAGGGGGAACCAACGGAAGACCTCGAGCCGCCGCAGCCGTGGCGGCCACGGTTCCACACCCAGATGTCCGAGCGTCCCCATGACGAGGTTGATCACCGCATAGCCGACCAGGGCCCAGGCGTGAAGCGGATACAGACACAGCACCACCAGCCATGTGCTGCCGAACCCGACGACCTCCAAAGGGTGCAGGACGAACAGTGTCGAGGGACGCGGATCGACCCAGCGGTGGTGCAGCTGGTGAACGAGCGGGTACAGCCGAGGATGATGCGCGGCTGCGTGCCCCAGGTACATGGCCATATCCATGATCAGGGTGAATCCGACCAGATCGAGGACCGCCCACAGATCCACGCCGGGCCGCAGCACCAGCCAGCCCTGCTGCCACAGCCACCAACCGGCCACCATGACGGCGGCGTTGAGCATGACGGCTGTCGCGATCAGCGCGACTTCCAACGGCGACAGCCGCCCGGCCTCGGCACTCGATCCCCCTTCACCGGCCGCCCATCTTCGCAGCACAACGCCGAGCGCCACAGCGAGCACGAGTACCAGGCCGTTCTGAGCCAGTGCCATCGCGGCGGCCTCCTGCCAGGTCAGCCTCTGCGCCCACCCTGCTATCCCCTCCATCGGGCACCCCCCCCGTTGCCGAACGAACTGGTCACGGCAGTGTCCCAGACGACAGGCCCGGGTTTGAGGTGCGGGTCGTCGCCGACCCGCGTCTCAAGGCCGCCTCAGGAAACGACGGCCAGCTTGCCGCGGACCTTCGTGCCCGCCCGGTGGTACTGCTTGTAGTAGCCGGCGAGTGACTTGATGTCGGTGGGGCTGAGCTTGATGCAGCCTTGGGAGAGGTAGTCGTTGGGGTTGCGGTTGGTCCATCGCTGCGACTCGACGCTGCCCTGGCCGCCACTGCGCGTCATCTCACTGTGGATGAACAGCTCGGTGCGTGTGGCGGTGCCGACCGCGCAGGTCTTGTCGCTCAGCTTGAAGACGACGCCCTTGATCGCACTCCCGTCGTATTCCGGGTACAGGGTGACGTCGTAGTAGCCGTTGGGCAGCCAGCCCCTGTTCTTCGTGCACTCGTTCTTGACGCCAAGTCCTGATCCCGCGCGCCAGGAGACGTCGACGACCTTGACCTGCCGGCCGGACTCGTAGGTACGGAAGACCCGCCAGTACAGGCGAGAGTTGGACGGGTCGGACGGGTTCTTGTCGAACGTCAGCGTTGTCGCGTATGCGTACGGTTCCGCGGCGTGGGCGGTCGCGGAGCCGACGCCGGTGAGCACCAGCGCTCCAAGTGCCATGGATGTCGCAGCCAACCGGGTGGCAGAGCGGTGCATGTGGTTCTGGTGCATGGTGTGGCTCCCCCGATGTTCCGTAGCGAAGGCCACCTTCAGGTGGTCGCAGGGCTGATGTTGCGGACTTGGTCTCCAACACGCGTCAAGTGGCCCTGTGGTTCCGGGCTTTGAGCAACATCAGGGCCCAGCGAGGCCCGGCACTCGGCGAAGGTCCGGCTGATCAGCGCGCCCTGCCTTTCGAGCGCGGCGGGCGTTGTGCGCATCCGTTAATCAGACGCTTATCGGCGCCCTGTGTGATCTTCTGAGACTCACGATCCAGGGGGAAGAACGCGTGCTGAACGAGATGGTGTTCCGGAGTGAGGATGTGCCGCCGGCGGACCGGTTGGCCTACTGGGCGGAGCGTGTGGGGCAAACCCATGCTCCTGTGCGTATGAGCAGCGACCACGCCCACGACTTCCGCGCTACCCAGCGTGTGCTGGACCTCGGTGCCGTGTCCGTGTGGCCGGCCACGTTCCAGCAGCTGGTCATCCGGCGCACGCGGAAACTGATTCGTCAGTCCGACCCGGAGCTGTACCACCTCTCACTTGTCGTGGGCGGGACGGGGATAGGCAACTGGGGCGGTCACGAGACCGTCTACCGGCCGTCCGACCTGCATATCAACGATTCCTCGGTGCCGTGGGAGATCCGCACGGGCATGGACCCCGTGACGGCTGTCGGGCTCGAGATCCCCAAGTCGCTGTTACCGCTGCCGCGCGGCATGGCCGGCCGCACGGTCCCACGGCGGGTACCGGCCCGGACGGGGATCGGCGCGTTGCTGGCGCAGTTCCTCACCCAACTGATCGCCGACACCGCCCCCTACCAGCCCTCCGACGGGGCCCGGCTGGGAACGGTCCTGACCGATCTGGTCACGGCGCTCTTCGCCCACGCCTTCGAAGCCGAGTGCGCCCTCCCGCCGGCCACCCACCGGCGAACCCTCGTCCTGCGCATCAAAAGCTTCATCCAGGAGCACTTGCACGACCCGCAGCTCACCCCGGCCGCCGTAGCCACCGCGCACCACATCTCCATCAGCTATCTGCACCGCCTCTTTCAGGATGAAGAGGCCACAGTCGCTGCGTGGATCCGCCTGCGGCGCCTGGAGGCCGCCCGCCGCGACCTCACCGATCCGGCACTGCACTCCACTCCCATCCACGTCATCGCAACTCGCTGGGGTTTCCCTCGCGCAGCCGACTTCAGCCGCGCGTTCCGTGCTGCGTACGACCTTCCGCCGAAGGATTACCGGTGCCAGGCGGCCAATGGCCCGAAGTCGACTCTCAGCTAAGTGACTTGTGGACCGAGTGCTAACGACTCTGCGGAGCCGTTCCAGGATCCTTTCCGGAGGCGTAGGGCCATGACCAGGCCCTGGACACCATGTCGTACGCCGTCTGCCGCCTGGGCATCGTGGCCACCGACCGTCAGGTCGCGCCGTTGCTGTCCGTCGCCGAGCCTTTCGGCTGCCCGCGGAGGTTGGACCAGGCGGACCACAACTACGAGGGGAACATCCAATGCAGACAACCAAGCGGATCGCTTCCATGGCCGCAGGCGGGGTCCTGCTCACCGGCGCAGTCCTTGGATTCGGAGCCGGGCCCGCAAGTGCCGCACCTTCGGTCACCTTCAACGAGTCTCCCAACGGGAACGGCACGACGATCTACGCCTACATCAACGGCCAGTTCGCCGGCGACGGCAAATGGCACCAAGACCCGTCCGGCGCCCAGACCGGTGACACGGTCTGCGCCGAGGACGGCACGGGCGACGGCTACTACATCCGCGCCGAACTCGCCGTCGGAGTCTCCGCCAACACCAAGGGCGACCCCGCCCCGGCAGTCCGCTGCAGCACGCAGAACCTTCCCGAGGGTCACACCTACAACATGCGGGTCTGCGTGGTGAAGTCCGAGCCCATCTGCTCGCGGTGGTACTCCGTCACCGCCTAATGGGAGCCACGGAGCCGGGGAATGCTCGGTTCCATAGCCGTCAGCAGGTGAGCACTATCACCGCCGGAAGCTCTGACTTCTCGGGTCAGACCGTGCCCCTGCTGGTGGTCGGGAGGCCAGACCGCTGATGGGGTGGCGTGCCCGCCCCTGAGCACCTCACGGGCCCCGTACCCAGAAGGGTGCGGGGCCCGTGGCACGGCACGTACGGGGCCGACCGCGGCGCGGCCGATTCGCGATCATGCCACCTGTGCGGGAACGTCGCGGACACGCAACAAGCCTGCGCCGCGGAACCAGTCAGATAGGGTTACGCGCATGGAAAACACACGTTCGACAGGGCCAACGGGCTTCAGGTAGCCCGCCAGGAGATACCTGGCGGTTGCTGCGAACGGAGTCTCCCGTGTCACGCACCGCCCGCCATCTTCCCCCTTCACACAGCCGGAGTGCACACGGCTGCTCGCCAGAGAGTCTCTGGCGTTCCGTGGTTCTCTACGACCTCAGGTACAGCGCCCGCAGCTTCACCGATGCGACACGAGAGTCCAGAAAGCCCCAACCTCGCATGGTCCGCCGCAGGGTCGATGTCTACTCATTCGCGCGGCACCAGCAGGACCGCTCCGTCGCTCAGTGGTCCGCAGTGGAGGAACGCCGTGCGCGACAGCGCCTACGAACCCAAGTAGGGACTCTCCTGAGGCTGGTGAACTCCACCGCCGGCGAACTCGCACTCGATGCCGCGGACACGGTGGACGTACTGCCGGCGCGTCATCGGCGTAACTCGCTCTGGCTCGCGTAATCGGCATCGGAGAACCACCCCCACCCGGGACTCGCGTCGGCCGATGCTTCCTCCATCGGCCGGCCTTGAACGGAGCCCCGTTTCGTGGCCGCTGCGGCAGCGCTGCTCGACTCCGTCCGTGTGGATCCCCGACAACCGCAAATGCCGACCGGCTTTGAGGCCGACGGATCGAACGCGTACCGGCTGTAGCGCAGAGCGGTACGGCGACGCGGCGGACGCCGATGATGTCGTCATGGTCCGCCCGGACACTCCCTGAGGGTGACCGGTGGGAGAGCGGCCTCGCCCGTGCGGCGGATGGGGTCGCGACCCTCGAAGGACGCCCGGGTGCAGCGGTGTTGGCGACGATCGACGCGTACGTCATCACATGCCCAGATCGGAGCCTGACCGTGCTGAAGAAGACCCTGCGGGCCGCCGCCGTCCTCGCCCTCGTCGCCGCAGTCGCCGCCCCCGCAGTCGCCGCCCCCGCGCCCGAGGCCGCACCCGACGCGCCACCCACCACCCTCGCCTCCTCCCTCCAGGGCGAGGCGCGGCTGGGCTACGACATCGCCGAAGAGGAGGTACGGGTCACCGTCGACGCCCACTCCACCTACACCGTGGGCGGCATTCCCACCCGCTCCTGGGGCACCTTCCGCATCTCCCACGTGATCGACGGCCGTGACTACTGGGGCGACTTCGAGGTCGACTGCCTCACCACCGGCGGCCCCACTGCCACCGTGACCGGCCGACTCGTCCGCACCAGCGCCGGCCACCCGTGGCAGACGCACCTGGACCCTCACACCCGCATGGGTGTGAGCTTCTACGTCCCCAGGAACGGCAAGGCACGCGCCGGGCTGTCCGGAGCGACGGCCAAGGGCGCGCCCCTGCTGACCAAGTGCATGGCGCCCGCCGCTGACATGGCGGTCGTCGACGGTGGTTACACCCTGCGGGACAGGGACACGAAGAAGCCGGGCCGGTAGAAGGCCACCAGCGGGATTGCCCCGTTGGGGGCGCGTAGGCGGCGGATGACGGTGCTGAGGACGTCGGCGCACGTTGCCGACGAGGTCGCAGCCGCTGCCCCCGCTTGTGCGGGCGGCGGCGTGCGGAGCCAGGGCTGCACTTCTGCTGAGGGCCCGACCGGGCACGCCGCATGGCACGCCGGCGTCCGCTGACACGCTTCACCGCCGCATGCTGACCGCGGCACCGCCCTTGCGGAGGGAAATCCTCCGCCTGAGCAGCGCCATAACAAGAGAATCACATCGGTTCGTCGCCTCTGCTCGTTTCCGTGGATGTCACATAGAGTCACGCCAGCCGCCGCGCCAGAGGACCGATCTTCGGCCCTGACAACGTGGTCGGCGCCTCGAAGTGAAAGGACCGAACGTGCGCAACCGTTCTCTCATAGCTGTGACCGCCGCGCTCGCCGCCGGAGCGCTTTCGCTCACGGCGTGCGGCTCCCGTGACGCAGGCAAGGCCGACGATGCCTCCGGCGACGGCTCCACCGTCGTCACCATCGGTTTCGACGCGCCGTTGACCGGGGAGCTCTCCGCTCTCGGCCTCGGCATGAAGGACTCGGTGGACCTCGCCGTCAAGCAGGCCAACAAGAACAAGGAGGTGCCTGGCGTCACCTTCAAGGTCGAGGCCCTCGACGACCAGGCACAGCCCTCCTCCGGCCAGCAGAACGCCACCAAGCTCGTCGCCGACAAGAGCGTCATCGGAGTCGTCGGCCCGCTGAACTCCTCCGTGGCCCAGTCGATGCAGAAGGTCTTCGATGCCGCTCAGGTGTCCGAGGTCTCGGTCAACACCAACCCCGCCCTCACTCAGGGTGACAAGTGGGACACAGGTGAGAAGGTTCGGCCGTTCAAGACGTACTTCAGGACCGCGACCACGGACGCCATCCAGGGCCCGTTCGCCGCGGAGTACCTGTACAACACGGCCAAGAAGAAGAAGGTCTTCGTCGTCGACGACAAGAAGACCTACGGCGCAGGCCTGGCCGCGACGTTCTCCGCCCACTTCAAGAAGCTCGGCGGCACGGTCGTCGGCACCGATCACGTCAACCCGGATGCCAAGGACTTCGGCTCCGTGGCCACCAAGATCAAGAACTCGGGGGCGGACGTCGTCTACTACGGCGGTGAGTACCCGGCGGCCGGCCCGCTCAGCGCGCAGGTCAAGAAGTCGGGTGCCGCGATCCCGCTCATCGGTGGCGACGCGATCTACAGCGACGAGTACCTCAAGCTCACCGGCGCCCGCGGCGACGGCGACTTGGCCACGTCCGTGGGCGCGCCCGTCGAGAGCCTGCCCTCCGCCAAGCAGTTCATCGAGGACTACAAGGCGGCAGGGTACAAGGAGGCGTACGGAGCCTACGGCGGCTTCTCTTACGACTCGGCCTGGGCGATCATCCAGGCGGTGAAGGCCGTGGCCAAGGACGGCAAGCTGCCCTCCGACGCCCGCGCCAAGGTCGCCGAGGCCCTGCAGAAGGTCTCCTTCGACGGAGTCACGGGCAAGGTCTCCTTCGACGAGTTCGGTGACGCCACCAACAAGCAGCTGACCGTCTACAAGGTCACGGGCGGTGCGTGGAAGGCGGAGACCACGGGCACGTTCGGAGGCTGACCGACCGCACGGTCGCACATCACCCGCCGCTGTCCGGCTGCGACGCGCCCCTTCCGGGCCCGAGCAGGCGATGATCATCCACCGCAGCGGTGGTACGAGGCCGGGCTGCTCCCCTTCTTCACGGAGGGACCAGCCCGGCCTTGTAGGTTCGTGCTGTCAGCGCCCGAGGGCAGGGAAGGCCGGCCAGGCCGGTGCCGAGCATGATGCGGTCGACCGTGTCCGCCGGGGGCCGCACGCTTGTGTCCGGTGCGGGCGACGGCGGTGATCGTGTGGCCTTCGGCGGCCGGGGCAAGGGCGAGGGCGTGGCTGATGCCCTTGGTGGCGCCGGTGACCAGGGCGCGGGTCACTTCTCCGCCTTCGGGGCCGTGGCGGGGGAGTAGAGGAAAGAGAACCGTTCCATCACGTTCTGGCGCTGGGTGTTGTGGAAGGCGGCGATCCGCCAGGTGCCGTCGGTGTCGCGGACCAGGGTGTATGTCTGGACCTTGGAGAGCTCGTCGATTCCGGGCTTGTCGCCGGTGTAGTCGTCGCCGCGTCCCGTGAGGAGGACGACGTCCTTGCCGAGGAACCGCATGTCGAGGTACGTGGCAGCGAGCTTGCTGCCCTTGACGAAGTCCTTGAAGAGCGCGCGGTGACCTTCGGTGATGTCGGCGCGGCCCTCGTAGTGGCTGCCGATGTATGTGGTGTAGGTGCCGTTCTCGGTGAACTGGCGGCCGTAGGCGTCCGCGTCACCATGTCCCCAGGCGGCGGTGAGGGCGTCGAGGGTGGCGCAGACGGCCTCACCGTCGCGTCGGTCGGCGTCGGCCGGGATGACATCGGTGCAGGCTTCGATGCCGGTGCGCTGTACTTCGGAGGTGGCGTCGAGGTAGACGTACGCGCCGCCGGCGCCGAGGGCGAGGACGGCGGTGGTGGCGAGGGCGACGCGCTTGACGACCTTGGTGTTCATGGTGATGCCTCTCGATGAGTGAGGTGAGCGAAGGTGGCGTGACGTGCACGGTCCGCTCGGCGGTTCCGGGCAGGTGGCGGCCGCTGCGGAATTGACTACACTGGTGCAGCAACTGCATGCATGCATTATCTGCACATGTGCAGATATTAGGCAAGGGGAATGATGTGACGACGGCGGAGCAGGACGACCGGCGGGCGGTCTTTCGGGACTACATCGATGCCGTGGGGCTGCACGGCATGGCGGGCGCGGAGGCGGCGGGCCTTCAGGCGTCCGAGTGGTACGCGCTCAGTCGCCTCACCCTGGCGGGCGGGCTCACCTCGGGCGAACTAGCGGCCGGGACGGGGCTCACCACAGGCGCAACGACGCGGCTGATCGACCGGCTTGAGCGTGCGGGGTACGTGCGCCGGGCCGCTGACCCCGCCGACCGGCGCAAGGTCGTGGTGGAGGCCGTGCCTGACGCGCTGGCGGGGGTCGAGGCGGTCGTGGGCCCCGCCCGGCGGCGCATCGCAGAGGTGCTCGCGGACTATACGCCGGAGCAACGGGAGCTGCTCTTCGACTACTTCGCGCGGGCGGCCCCCGCCTTCCGCGAGGCGACGGAGGAGATTCGCACGGCAACGCACGAACGCAAAGGGCGCTCCTGAACTTGATCGGGTGTCGTCGGGGTCGTCGGGCCTGGCCAATTGGCAGGCACTCAGGGTTCCGCGTCGCAGGACAGCCGCGCGACATGCGGTTCTTCCCGCGGCTCCGGACTCCGTGGCCCCGGACTCCGTGGCCCCGGACTCCGCGGCTCCGGACTCCGGGGCCGCGGCGCAGCACGGCCGGGCGGGGGTTGCGCCCAAGGGCAGCTGGACAGTGGGCCGGACGGTTGCTTTCAGCGAGGGACCGGGAGAAGCCGCCACCGGCGGATCAACGCCTGGAACCTATCGGAGTCGTAACTTCCTACGAATGGGCATCTCCAGGGCCGAGAAGACGGCTGAGTTCCGTGGGGGAGTGGCACCCTACCCACAGGCCACCTCGTACCGCCAAGGGAGATGACCATGGATCTCGTGGTGCTCGCGGTGCCCGACTGCCCCAACGTCGCCGCGATGCTCGAGCGCCTTGAGCAGGCGCTGCCCGATGACGCTGCCCCGGTGGAGGTGCGCGTGATCACCAACGACGCCGAGGCGGCCCGATACGGCATGCACGGCTCGCCGACCCTGCTGATCAACGGGACCGATCCCTTCGCCGCGCCCGATACCGCCGCTGGCGTCTCGTGCCGCATCTACCGCGACGCCGACGGACGCGCCATCGATGCTCCCAGCGTCGAACAACTCACGAATGTCGTGAAGCGCGCACGCCACGCCGAGAACTGAGAGGCAGTCGGCGGATGGTGCGGCGCGACACGGGCAGTTGTTCCGAGTCGCCGGCATCACGTCGTCGGCCGGGGCCGGTCCGGGCTGTCCGGTACCGCTGGGGAGGGCAGTGGTTGTTCGGCCCAAATGGTCTTGCCGTCGTGGACATAGCGGGCGCCCCACCGCTCTGCGATCTGGGCCACCAGGAACAGGCCGCGGCCGCCCTCGTCGGTGCTGCGGGCCTGTCGCAGGTGTGGGGATGTGCTGCTCGTGTCGGAGACTTCGCAGATGAGGTGGCGGTCACGGATGAGCCGGAGCCTCACCGGTCCGCCGCCGTACCGGTAGGCGTTGGTGACCAGCTCGCTGACGATCAGTTCGGTGGTGAAGGCCATGCCCTCCAGCCCCCACTCGGCGAGTTGGGAGACCGTCAGAGTACGGGCCCGGCCGGCCGCCGTCGCCTCTGCGGGCAGGGTCCAGGTGGCCACTGTGTCGGGGGCCATGCCGCGGGCGCGGGCGATGAGCAGCGCGACGTCGTCGTCCGGACAGGCCGGCAACAACGCGTCTTCGACCGCTTTGCACGTGTCTTCCAGAGAGCGGCCGGGATCGCTCAGTGCCATACGCAGAAGCGCCAGCCCTTCGTTCAGATCGCGGCGCTGCGCCTGGACGAGGCCGTTGGTGTACAGGGTGAGAAGACTGCCCTCGGCCAGGTCCAGTTCGGCGGTCTCGAACGGCAGCCCGCCCAGGCCGAGCGGCGGGCCGACGGGCAGGTCGGGGAAGTGGACCCTTCCGTCCGGCTCGACGACTGCGGGCGGCAGGTGGCCGGCGCTGGCGAGGGTGCAGCGCCGGGAGACCGGGTCGTAGACCGCGTACAGGCAAGTTGCGCCGATGACCTGTGGGGTGGTGCTGGGGGTCGGATCCTGCTCGCTCGCCAGGCGGTCCACGAGATCGTCCAGTTGGGAGAGGACCTCGTCCGGAGGCAGGTCCTGGCTGGCCAGGGTGTGCACGGCGGTACGCAGACGGCCCATGGTGGCCGTGGCATGGAGGCCATGGCCGACGACATCGCCGACGACGAGGGCGATACGGAGCCCGGAAAGCGGGATGACATCGAACCAGTCGCCGCCGACCCCCGCGGTGGGGTCGGCCGGGAGGTACCGATGGGCGATCTCGGCCGCCGGGTGCTCGGGCACCTCCTGCGGGAGCAGGCTGCGCTGCAGGGTGAGCGCCGCCTCGTGCTGCTGGGTGTAGCGGCGGGCGTTGTCGATGCACACGGCTGCGCGGGAGGCGAACTCCTCGGCCAGTGTCAGGTCGTCTTCCTCGAACGGCTCGGGCCGCTGCCACCGCCACAGGCTCATCACCCCCAGGACGAGCCCGCGCGCGACCAACGGCACCGCGATCAGTGAGTGGATGCCCAAGTCATGGAATGCCTTCACCCTGGCCGGGTCCGCCAGAGCCCACTCCGAGGGGACCTCCACCATCGGGTCGAGGACGGGGCGCCGCTCGGCCAGCACCCTCGCCCGGATGGAGTACGGAGGAAGCTGCATCACGTGGCCTTCCGGATACACCACCGGCAACGCCTCGGGCGACATGCTCCGGACGGCCGCCCGGACCATCGGCCCGGACGCATGCGCGGGCTCCTCGCCACGGGTCACGGGCTCGAGCAGGTCCACGGAGACACAGTCCGCGAGGTCGGGGACCGCCACCTCGGCCAGCTCGTGCGCAGTCTTTGTCACGTCCAGCGTCGTCCCGATCCTGGCGCTGGCCTCGTTCAGCAGCGCCAGTCTCCGGCGCGCCCGGAAGCGGTCGGTGACGTCCTCCACCGTTTGGGTGACCCCCAGGACCCGGCCGGAGGCGTCCTGCATCCGGAACGCCGAGACGGATACGACGAGCTCCCGGTGAGGGTCCCGCTGCAGGCGGCATGGCAGCTCGGTGAAGATCAGAGGCTCACCGGTTTCGAGGACGCGGCGAAGTTCGGCCTCGTTCTTTTCCGCGTCAGGGCCCATGAGGAAGTCGCCGATACGCAGCCCACGGTACTGCTCGGCCGGGACCCCGCCCCACCGGGCGATCGCGCGGTTCACCCGCAGGATGCTCAGGTCCGGAGAGTGGATGGAAAGACCGATCGGGGACCGGCGGAACAATCCGTCCAGCATCGACCGGTCCGTCTCCCACTGGATCACTTCCTCCGCCGGCGCCCCGACCAGGAACCACTCGCGACCGGCGTCGGCCCTCACAACTGCCCGGGCCCGGCACCCCAGCTCCACCCGGCTGCCGTCGCGGTCGCGGACGGGTACGACCCCGAACCAGCCCCGATTGCTCACGCAGGCCGCAACCACGTCCATGACGACGGCTGCGTCCCGGGGGTCGACCAGGGCGTCGAGCGCAGGTCGGCCCAGCACGTCCTCGGTCGAATAGCCGAGCAGTGACTCGGCCAGCGTGCTCCAGCCGACGACCCTGCCGTGGTCGTCCAGCACCGCCGAGGCCGCGCGATCCACGGAGAACGGATCTTCCGGACCCTCGCTGAACGTGGTCACCCGCGTGTCCATCCCAACCGCCCTCGTCGCGTCCGAGTGGAGGCCGCACAGCCGGGCCCCGAGCGGTACGCGTCGACCCGGCCGTGGTTCCAGTATCGGCCGCACGTGGGGACTCCGCGTCAGTGCTCACGCACCGGTATCATGCGCGTCCGCTGCGCCACTGGTGGAGAGGGAGCTGCGCGCCGCGGTGCCGGCTCCCCGCTTGTTGGCGGCACCTGTTTCGTGGGCGGGGTTCCGCCCCCAGCGGCCGCCTCCAGCTTCGGCACTGCGCTGAACACCTCACTACGGAGCGGAGTGCATGAGGCGCTGCGCCCGGTGCAGGTGCAGGACTTGCGGGGCGCGGTGGACCGAGCGCGGGGTCATCGCCGCGTAGGTCGCCCGGGCGGCTCGGACCACACCTCCGGGCCGCCGCCGCGCCACTCGATCAGTTCCGGGTCGTCGATCGCGGTGTCGGCTTCGGGCAGCTCCGCACCGTGCAGGAACTCCAGCACGTCGAGCAGGTGATACGCCACGCCGACAGTCTCGCCGCGGATCGTTACCCGCCTGCCGCCCTCCGGCGACAGCGGATGCACGACGACGGGCGCCTCTCCAGCCATGCCACCAGCGTCCATCCGAACGCGTCCGGACGCATCCTGATCACGCAACGTGACAGCCCTCAAGGCATGCGCTGCGCGACCCGCGCCGGTCAGCATCACGGGAAAGCCAGGGGGCGGTCCACACGTCGAGGCCGCCCCCGCGCCAGTGCACGAACAGCGAGCCCCCGAGTTCACGCCGCCACAGGTTCACCGCCGCCGCCGGCAGGAACGCCCCGCACGCCAGGTCCGACAGTCGGGTGTCCAGACCCTCGCTCACCGCGCGCTCACTCTCCGCTCAGGAAGGCGGAGGCCGTCACCGCGAGCAGCGCGGCAAGGACGGACCCCACCGGCAGGGGAGGCGTCGCCTCGCGGTCGGACTCGATCTGCTCGGCTCGCCCTGCGTGGCGACGGCGAGCAGCTGCCCGACGGACACCATGAACCCGCCCGGACGGGCCGGTGTCCTCCCACAGCTCGCACAGGATCGCGGCGAGCTCGCGAGCGTCGGCATCGCCGGTGAGGTCGTCCGGGGTCTGCTGGAGCGCCGGGGCGGCGATGCCGATCGAGGCGCTGACGCGTTCCGGGCGGGGCTGGAATCGTCCAGACTTCCCGTCTAGGCTTAGACTTATGATCGATGCGGCAGGGTGACCTGCGGCATTGGCGTACATACCGATCCTCGATCCGTCCGCTTCCGGGTCGCCCCGACTCGTTCTGCGGCACGAAGCGGTCGGATCAACTGGGAGGGAGAGCCGTGAACGACGCGCCGGGCCGGGAGCCCGATCCGAGACCTGCCGTCCTGGCAGGCGCCGAGGATGCGGACGAGCACCTCGTACGCGAAGCGGAGAAGATCGCAGTGGCCCTGGGCAGGACGCTGCCCGGCCTGTGTGAGGTCGTCCTGCATGACCTGCGGAATCCGGACCACGCCATCCGGGTCATCGAGAACAATCTGTCGGGACGTCAGGTGGGTGACTCGGTAACCGAGTTGGGCCTGGCCAGGATCAGCGATCCCGAGTACCCCAGCGTCATCCAGAACTACGCAAACCACTTCCCGGACGGACGGCCGGTCAAGAGCACCTCGATCGGAATCAAGAACGCCTCGGGCGACTACGTCGCCGCCCTGTGTCTCAACCTCGACGTATCGGTGCTCTCACCGCTGACCCTGACCCTGGCGAACCTGGTCGCGACCGGGACCGAGCACCGCGGGGAGCCCCTGGAGAGGTTGCGTAACCGCAACGCCCGGGAACTGCGCCAGATCGTGGAGAGCCACGCAGCCGAGAGGGCGGTCAGCCCCCGCGCGCTGCCGCGGGAGGCCAAGCGAGAGCTTGTCCGCCAACTCCGCGAGGACGGCTACTTCGAGTCCCGCGACGCCGCACAGGCGATCGCAGACCTGCTCGGCATTTCCCGCGCCACCGTCTACAACTACGCGAAGTGAGTAATCCGTGACCAGGACGACCGCCACCGGCGTGCCTACCGCCGGAGCCGGTGCGGGGATCAACCTGCAGAACGGCCGAGCAGTCTCTGCAGAGCCTCGATGCCTGCCTGGCCACCGCCGGCTCGAGTCGCGGCCGTCCGGTGCCGGTCACGGTGTCGGGGCCGACATCGACAACTGGCCGGAGTCCGACCGGCTTTACAGCGCGTGGGCGGGTGGGCATCGCCCGTCGCGTGCCGTAGCCGGCGCCCTGCACCATGGATCCGCTGTGGAGGTGCACGCCATTGCTGCCGTCGACTGAGCCCACCCCTCCCGAGGAGATCACCGGACGTCGCCTGCTCCACCTGCGCGAGGAACAGACCACCGCCGTCGACGACGGACTCGCCCTCAAGGTGGCCAGGGCCGCATTCCTCGCCTCGGTCGAGGGCACTGCCCCGGACAGCCTTGTCACCCACGGTTCCGACCCCCGCAACCGGTACACGGTCAAGCCGGCCGCCTCCCGGACCCACGCCGGGGTCAAGACCCCCGGCAAGCGGGAGCTGCCTCCGCAACTGCCGGCACAGGCGAAGTTGTTCTGCGACCTTCCTCAGCAGTCCCGCCGACTGGGCGAGCTGCAGCATGCCCCCGACGACGCACCGGTGACTGCGCTCGGCGACGTGCCGGCCGGCCGCGCACCAGGCCGGCGCAACGCTCTCGACATCACCGTCCTCGACAGCTCAGGCATCGGCCGTCAGGACCTCCACCTGGGCCTCGCCCTCCTGGACCGCATGGGAGTGTCTCTATGACCGCTTCTGCACATCTCGCCACGCTGGCCGACCCGGACACGCCGTTCGCCGTACTCGACGTGTCCCGCTCGCGCCGCAACGTCCAGCGCCTGGCCGGCCGCCTGAACGAGCTGGGGGTGGCTCTGCGGCCGCATGTGAAGACGGCGAAGAGCCTGCAGGTCGCCGCCCTGATGCACGGCGGTCGACCGGGACCGGTCACGGTCTCGACGCTGGCCGAAGCAGAGGCGTTTGCCGACGGCGGGTACACCGACATCACCTACGCGGTCGGGATCGCCCCGCACAAGCTGCCTCGCGTCATCGCACTGCTGCGGCGCGGGGTCACGCTGCGGGTACTCCTCGACAGCCCCGAGCAGACGCGCGCCGTGACCGTCGCCGCCCGTGAGGCAGGACTCAGGATCCCGGCTCTGATCGAGGTCGACTGCGACGGCCACCGAGGCGGTGTGCTGCTCGACGACCCCGCACTGGTCACCATCGGGCAGGAACTGCACGAGGCCGACTGCCTCGACGGGATCCTCGTGCACGCCGGCGAGTCCTACTTCGCCCCGACCGCGGAAGAGCAGCGGAAGGCGGCCGCCCACGAGCGCGACATCGCCGTCGCAGCTGCACAACGGCTGCGCGACCAGGGGATGGAGGTCGCGAACGTCAGCGTCGGCTCCACCCCGACCGCACACGCCGCCGACGACCTGACCGGAGTGACCGAGGTCCGCGCCGGCAACTACGTCTTCTTCGACCTGGTGATGGCCGGCCTCGGCGTATGCAAGATCGACGATCTCGCGCTGTCCGTGGTCGTCACCGTGATCGGGCACCGCCCCGAGCACGGCTGGATCCTCACCGACGGCGGCTGGATGGCGATGTCCCGCGACCGTGGCACCGCGAACCAGACCGTCGACCAGGGGTACGGCCTGGTCACCAACCTCACCGGCACCCTGATCCCCGGCCTGGTCGTGACCGGGGCGAGCCAGGAACACGGGATCCTCACCGCCGGCGACGGTTACCCGCTGCCCGACCTGCCCGTCGGCACCCGGCTCCGGATCCTGCCCAACCACGCGTGCGCCACCGCCGCCCAGCACCAGGCCTACCGGGTCGTCGACGGCAACGAGCACACCGCCGCCGATGCCGCTCCCCGCATCACCGACGTCTGGGAGCGAGTCGTCGGATGGTGAGAGCCCCCGGCTTCGGCCGCAGCGAACCTGCCCCCAGCGACCCCGACCCCAGCGAGCCCGACTGCACCGGCCCCGACCGCACCGACCCCGACCACACCGCGGAGGTCCGATGACAGCCCCGAGCCCTCCCATCCCGCACGAGCCGACCGCGTGGCCCGCGCTGGTGGACCGCACGGGCCGCCGGTACTCCGGCGACCGGCCCCGCTGGTGCGGAGACGACGGATCCCCGCTGACGGTCGCGCCGCGCCCTGGCATCACCCGAGCCGAGATCGACCCCGGCATACCTTCGCAGTGGCGCTACTCCGCGGCGCTGGGCATGCCGGGCCTGATACCGGTCACCCTCGGCGAGGGCCGCACACCGCTGCTGCCCCGCCGTCTGGCCGGGCTCGACGTCGCCGTGAAGGTGGAGACACAGAACCCCACCGGCAGCTTCAAGGACCGGGGCAGCTCGGTCATGCTCAGTGTGTTGCGTGCCCAGGGCGTGACCGCGGTCCTGGAGGACTCCAGCGGCAACGGCGGCTCCTCCGTGGCGGCCTACAGTGCCGCCGCCGGCGTACGCGCGCAGATCCTCGCGCCCGCCACCACTTCACCGGCGAAGCTCATGCAGAGCCGGTTCCACGGCGCCGAGGTCGAGCTGTGGCCCGGCACCCGGCAGGAAACCGCCGACGAGGCGCTGCGACGCCGCGGCGAGCACTTCTACGCCAGCCATAACTGGCAGCCCCACTTCCTCGAAGGCATCAAGCTGATCGCCTACGAGATCTGGGAGGACCGCGGTTTCACCGCCCCCACCGCAGTTGTGATGCCGGCCGGCGCCGGCAGCCTGGTCCTCGGATGCGCACAGGGCTTCAACGAGCTGTACCAGGCCGGCGAAATCGCCCGCCCGCCCCGGCTCCTGGTCAGCCAGCCGGCCCGCTGCAGCCCTCTGGTGCGGGCCTTCGCAACAGGCCTCGACCATGTCGAACCGGGACGATGGGACACCACGCTCGCCGAGGGCACCGCCATCACCCGGCCGGTCCGCGACCGAGAGGTGCTCACCGCCATCCGTGCCAACGGCGGCGCGCTGACCGCGGTGGACGAGGCAGCCCTGGGCCCAGCCGTCCTGGCACTGGCCGGAACCGGTCTGTATGTCGAACCCACCAGCGCCCAAGTGGTCCCGGCGCTGGCCGGGTTCGTCGCTGCAGGCCACCTGCGGCCGGACGACGACGTGGTGGTGATCCTGACCGGATCGGGACACAAAGCCGCGGCGGCAATGGCCGGGCTGCTCGACCCCGGCTCGCGGTGAGCGGATACACACGCCTGAACCTGCAACGGAAGCGGTTCTGGCGCGGAGACGGGCCCCGCCAAGTGCGTTCAGCGGACAGATGACATCTCGTGCCAGGGAGTTGACGGGGCGGCCCTCCAGGGCGGATGCCGGCTGCGCGAGGGCACGGAGCCCAGGCCGGACAGTGCCCCGGAGAACGGCATGATCGTTTTCCGGTGAATCCGATCACCGTGCCCGCGACCGGCTCCCACCGCGTAGTTCAGCGCCACCGACCACCAGCTCCGGACCGCCGAACCTGCTGCGCATCCGTCGGTCGTGTGTCACGACCACCAGCGTGCCCTGGTACCCGGCGAGAGCTGCCTCCAACTCCTCCACCAGCGCGGGGGAGAGGTGGTTGGTGGGCTCGTCGAGCAGCATGAGATGGACCGGTTCGGCCACCAGCAGAGCAAGCTCCAGCCTGCGCCGCTGACCAGTGGAGAGCACCCGTACGGGACGAGTGAAGTCCCGCTCATGGAGCAGGCCGGTCGCCGACAGCATCCTCGCCCGCTCCTCGCCGTACGTTTGAAGGACCGTGCGTCCGTCGAGGACCGGCAGCATGTTCTGGCGGAGGAATCCGACCCGGGACGGACGGGTGACCGTGCCCTCGGTCGGCACGAGTTCACCGGCCAGCACCTGGAGGAGCGTCGACTTGCCTGCCCCGTTCCGTCCGGTGACCAGCAATCGTCCGCCCGGCGGTATCTCCAAGGCGTCGAGTGCGAGCCGCCCGGGCACCTCGATGCCCGACAGAGCCACACCACCCACGGCCTCACCCTCGATGCGGGCCGTGAAGCGCAACGGCTGCGGGGGTGGCGGTACCGGGTCGGATGTCAGCCGGTGCAGCCGTTCGCGGGCGTTGCGGATACGGCTCATCGCACCGTGCGCCCGCGACCGGGCCCGGAACGCGCCCGCTCCGCTGAACGCCGCCGGCGCCTTCCTCGGGATCGCGGCCAGAAGGCCGCTGTTGGCGGTGGCAAGCTGCGACTGACGGGCCACGTCGGCACGCCAGTCCTCGTGTGCGCTGATCCAGCGTGCCCGGTCCGCGCCCTTCGCGGTGAGGAAGCCCGCATAACCGTTGCCGTGTCGCCGCACGGTGCGCCGGTCCTGGTCCACCTCCAGCACCGTGGAGGTGACCCGCTCGAGGAAGACACGGTCGTGTGTGACGGCGACGACCGTGCCACGGTGGGCGTGCAGCTGTTCTTCCAGCCAGCCGACGGCATCGTCGTCGAGGTCGTTCGTGGGCTCGTCGAGCAGCAGTAGTTCCGGCGAGGAGGCGAGGGCGGCGGCGAGTGCGAGCCGGGACCGTTTGCCGCCGGAGAGCGTCCCCAGCCGCCGGTCGAGATCGAGCGGCTCTCGTTCGCCGAGCCGGCGCAGGGTCACCGAGACCCTGCGGTCCGCGTCGTACCCGCCGCGCGCCTCGAACTCGGCGAGCAGCCGCGCGTATTCCTCGGCTCCGGCCTCGCCGGTCCTGGGCAGCCCGGCCGCGGCCGCACGGATACGCCGCTCCAGACCACGCAGATCGGTGAGGGCCAGATCGATCGCGTCGCCGACCCTCGCCGAGCCCGGCAGGTCCAGTGTCTGTGCGAGATGACCGACACCCCCGGGCGCTACGACGGTGAGCATGCCGTTGTCGGGCTCCTCCTGCCCGGCGAGCAGTCGCAGAAGCGTGGACTTTCCGGAGCCGTTGTCGCCGACGACGCCAACCTTCTCGCCGGGGCGGAGGGTGAACGAGACGCGGTCCAGAACGACGCGGTCGTCGTAGAGCTTCGTGACGTCGGCGAGAGCGATCTGGGACACCCCGGTGGTGACCGGGGCGGAGGCGACTGGGAACAAGGGCGACTTCCTTCAGCGTGAGACCAGTGAGCGAGACGAGGCGTATCGTCTTGTCTTTGTGGGACGCTAGCACCTCTCGTCCAACCTCACAAGACGCTACGTCTCGCAAGGGTCATGGGCCGCATCGCCATCGCGTTCCGATCGTTGTGATGGGCATGGGCCAGGAAACGAAGCCACGCCGACGTCCCCTCGGCCATGGTGCACCTCACCTGCGCAAGCCCCACGGCGACAGCCGAGAAGCGCGTGAGGGGCAGCCGCCGGCGCCGTCTCTGCGGGAGCGAGCGGCACGCCTGCAGCGAGGCTGGTGAGAGGTCTCGCCCGGCTGGGCACAGCAGGTGCCGGCCATGGGCCGTATCGCGGGACGGTTCGCCCAGGATGTCCGGAGCACTAGGGTGGTGATCGTGGCGACAGAACGATGGGCGCTGGGCGGCGACTTGAGCGTCGCGAGGATCGGCTACGGCGCGATGAAGCTGACCGGTTGGCCGAGGGGCGACCAGCCCCGCCGGGACACGGCACTGGCCATTCTGCGCCGGGCCGTGGAACTCGGGGTGAACCACATCGACACCTCGCACTACTACGCGCGTGACGGAGTGGCGGCCAACGAGCTGATCCGGGAAGCCCTGCACCCCTACCCGGACGACCTGGTGATCGTGACCAAAGTGGGCGCGCTGGTCGAAGGGGCCGATCTCGCCCTGCCGGCGTCGGAGAAGACCGGCCTCACCCCCGACAACCTGCGCCGAGGCATCGAAGCAAACTTGCTCTCGCTCGGCCTGGACCGCCTGGACGTGGTGAACCTGCGGATGGGTGATCTCGACCGCACGGAGACACCCTTGAGCGCGCCCCTGGAAACGCTGCTCGCGCTGCGCGAAGAGGGCCTGATCCGCCATCTGGGCATCTCCAACGTCACAGCCGCCGAGTTCGCCGAGGCCCACAAGATCGCACCGATCGCCTGTGTCCAGAACCTTTACAACGTGGCCCGACGCGATGATGACCCACTCGTCGACGCCTGCACACAAGCCGGCATTGCCTACGTCCCCTTCTTCCCGGTCGGCGGTTTCCAGCCGATCACGGCCGAGCGCCTGGAAGCCGTCGCCACCCGCCACCATGTGACCATGCCGCAGGTGTCCCTGGCCTGGCTGCTGGCCCGGTCGCCCAACATCCTGCTCATCCCTGGCACCGGCTCGCTGGACCACCTGGAAGAGAACATCGCAGCCGGCGCGCTGAAGTTGAGCACGGAAGACATCGCCGAACTCGGGTAAGAGCGAAGGCAGCCGCTCGGCGTACCCCGGCACATCATCGAAAGCCACTGCCGTTACGTCCCGTGCTCCAAAGCCCTGGCCCGCTATCCCGACGACGCGGTGCCCTGGCAGGGCGACCCCACCGTGCTGATGCGCCGAACCACCCTGCGCCGCCCGAAAATCCAGACGACGTATGGGCCACCTGCCGTACCGTTCATCCGACCCACACCCGCGGAGGAGACGCGAGCCATGAACGTGCTGCTATCCGGGATAGTCGGCTCCACCGCCTACGGACTCGCCAAGCCCGGGTCCGACATCGATCGCCTCGGCCTCTTCGCCGCGGACACCATCGCATTCCACGGCCTGCACGGCCCCGCCGATTCGCACGTCACCACGAACCCGGACCGCACCCTGCACGAAGCAGCGAAATGGTGCCGTCTCGCCCTCGGCGGCAACCCCACCGTCACGGAACTGGTCTGGCTCCCCGACGACCTGTACGAAGTACGCACCCCGCTGGGCGACGAACTGATCGAGATCCGAAGCTCCCTCCTGTCCGCCAAGCGAATCCGGGACGCCTACCTCGGCTACGCCACCCAGCAGTTCAAGCGGCTCTACGACCGAGGCGACGGATCTTTCTCCGCAGACACGCGCAAGCGGACCGCGAAGCATGCCCGGCATCTCATGCGCCTGTGTCATCAAGGCTTCGAGCTGTACACCACCGGCCGGCTGAACGTCCGCGTCGAGAAGCCCGAGGCCTTCCACGAGTTCGGCGAAGCGGTTGCTGCGGACGCAATGGCGGCGCTGCCCCTCCTGCGGGGCTTCGAGGAGCGGTTCGACCGGACGAAGAGCGTCCTGCCGGCCCAGCCGGACGAGGCGCCCGTCGAGGCATGGTTGCACCGGGTTCGCGCCGCGCACTACAGGTCCTGACGGCAGTGTGATCAAGGGCGTTATGCTGCCCGTCGGCTGCGTACGCAGTACAAGAAAAGCGGGGGGGACGGGACGCATGGGACCGAGACGGATTATCACCACTGTTGTCGCCTTGGGTGCCGGGGTCTATTTGCTCGGCGGCAGCGTGATGCGGTTGGAGACACAACTGACGGGGACGCCCGGCCACTTCCGGGCCGAGCACTGCGAGATCTATGAGTCCCGCCGTGACGACGACGGTGTGACGTGCTCCGGATCCTTCGAGGCCGAGGACGGCTCCTTCCGGATCGCACAGGTGGAGGTCGACACCGCCTTCGACGAAAAGCCGACGGAGCCGGTGGCCGTCACAGTTGACGGGCCCTCGGCGACCGAAGCGGTCGAGAGCCAGAACAACGTCTGGCTCATACCGGGCGGCACGGGTCTGCTCTGCCTGCTCGTCGGGGCGTGGAACGTCACGCAAGCCGTGCGTTCGCGTGGTCCCCGGCCGTCCGGGACGACTGACGCCGCGACGGCGGAGAAGCCCGCTCCGAGTCCGTCGTAGCCCCTGGCAGCCGCCACTCCAGGCGGATGCCCTCAAAGAGGCGCCCGTGGAGCATACGGCGGGGTGCCGGGAAGCGGGAGCCGGGCCGACGTACGGGTGGGGTGATGTCGCTGCCGATGATGTGGCGGGCCCTGGCCGAAGGTGGGCAAGGCGTTGACCACCCGCAGGGGCGCAGCCCTGCGGGTGGTGTCAG
>NZ_JBSGZO010000033.1:0-38419 GCF_053611045.1 Streptomyces sp. NPDC054841
GCCCGAGCCCTTGGTGCCGCCGCGTCGTCAGTCGACCCGGCGGAGCCGTACGTACCAGCTGGGGGTCCCTGCGTTGTTGATCTCGGCAACGGTCCAGGTGCCGTTGTCCAGATCGAACGTGGCACCCAGCGGCAGGGTCCGGTCCTCGCCCTCACGGCCCGGCAACGCGATGTACAGCTTCGCCTGGGCAGGCTGACCCTCCTTCGCCGGAATGGCCGCCACGCCACCGAAGGAGCCGAAGGGCAGGTGGGCCATTTGACCCTTATGAATAGTGAACTCGCGGTTGAAGTCAGGCATTTCATCCCCCTAGCGGAGTGTGATGTACTCCCCCGGATAGCCCTGGGGTTGGTAGTATTCCATGAATTCCGCGGTGGTCAGGGGCTCCGGGTGCCTCTCGTTCCATGGATTGTGGAGGGTCACGTTTCCTTCGTCGAAGGACAGGACCTCGTACACGTGACCATCGACCAAGTTCTTCGGAAGCTCGTGTTCGCCGCTCGCGGCGTCCGCGCCCCGTGTCGCGACGAGTACGGGCTTTCCTTCGGCGAGCTTCTCCCGGATATCCTGCTCCAGCTTCTGTTCCGCTCCCTCGCCCTGGGGGAACGCGACGATTTCGCTGGCCTCACCCGTGAGTTGGGTGAGGAGCTCCGCCTGGTCGTAGGGCCTCGATCCCTGGTTGAGCCGTCCATACCCCGACGGGGTGGGGCCCTCCAGGTCCTCCGGCTTCAACTGCTCGTTCGCGGCGAGCATCTGGTTCTTGTTGATCGACCAGTCGCGCTCCCACTGGTTGCCGCGTCCCTCCGACCACGTCTCATCGATGCCGGCCGCGGTCTTCTCCAGCACGGCCGGCCAGGCCACCTGCTCGACCCGCGCGTACGAGGCGTTTTGGGAGCCCTGGTGCACCGGAAGATCCGGGGTGACTGTCATTTCCACGCGATCACCCGGCACATAACCCTTACCGTCGTATTGCGCCTGGTGAATGGTGGCGGAATACGTACCGTCCGGATTCTCCTTTAGGTTTTCCTTGATAATGTCCGGGCGCGCCGACGCGGATGCTCCTATCGTGGCGATAATTCCGCAGTCGCTGAGACGGCCTTGTGCCACCTGTTCCCGTCCGGGCTCGCCGTCGAACAGGGAAACGCCGAGCTCCTTGATGGGTTCTCCGTATTCGACGGCATCCGCGCCCTTCTTGTACATGTGCTCGATGTCGGGACGCTCGATTTTCGTGGAGGTCTCCGGGGCCTCTTGGGTCTCGGAAGCGGCCTCGGTCCCGGGTTCGCCGGGCTGCTCGGTACCGTCCGCGCTGGATTCCACGTACGGCATGCCCGCGGGTTCGGCGTGCGCTTCGGGTGTCGCTTCGGTGTCCGTCACGGTGCTCACCTCGGGCTCCGTCGCGGCGACCTCGGTCGTCTCGGGAGCCTCCAGGGCAACTTCGGGCTCGGCCTCCGGTTCCGGGCCTTCGGGCTCAGGATCCGGTTCCGGACCTTCCGGCTCGGGCTCGGGGTCCGCCTCTGGCGTCTCAAGGGCGTCGACGTCCGCCGTGCCCTCGTCTGTCTCCGGCTCACCCTCCGGTTCCGGGACGTCATCGGGGGCTTCGGGCTCGCCCAGCGCCTCCGGTTCCTCAGGAACCTCCGCGTCCGTCTGCTCCCGACCGTCGGAGTCCTCGCCGTCACCCTCCGCGCGCGACAGCTCCGACGCGTTCTTGGACGCCTCGTCCGGCTCCTCGGGCTCGTCCGGCTCCTCGAAGTCGTCGCCTTCCCACGCCAGCGAGGAGTTCTCGAACGGTTCCGGCTCGTCCGGCTCCTCGAAGTCGTCGCTTTCTGACGGCTCGAGGTCCTCCTCGAACGGCTCGTACTCTTCGAGCTCCGCCGGCTCGCCGAAGTCGTCGCCGTCCGTGAGCACCGGAGCCTCGGGGACTTCCGGCTCCGGCGCGTCCGTGCCCTCGCCTGCGTACAGCTCGCTCATAGCGGCGTCCGTCCCCCCACGGTCGTCGTCGGTCCTATGCGTCCCGGGCGTCCTTGCGGGTGGTCCGTTCGAAGCAGGTCAGTGCCCGCGCGAACCGCCTGCCCCAGTGCCCCGACGGGTCGGCACAGCCGGTGGTGCGCTCGACCTCTGCCAGGCCGTCGCCGCCGTCGTCCTTGTTGCGTCCTTCGTCTCCGGCACGTCGTCGGCCGATCAGTCGATTCCATGATCGTAACGTGCGTAAAGACCAAGGTCCCTCCGTCGTCCGCGGGTTGATTCGATACCGGGGCGTGGGCAGGCCCGCCCGGAAGTGCGGTCCCAGAGGCGGACGTGTGGCGCAGCCTCTAGACGACTTCCTTGATCTGGCTACTGTGTTCAGACCTTTGACCAGGGCCAACGGACCACACGAGACACGCGGATCGCCGTCACCGCGTGCCGCGATCGGGAGGGGCGGCTCCTCGTCCACCGCCGGTCGGAGCGCGCGTCACGGTTTCCAGGACGGTACGAGGTCGTGGTCGGTGGAGCCGTGACCGCGGCCGAGTCGGCCTCAGAGCTCCCCCGACCAGACCCGACGTGTCAATCGGGTGCGAACTCGTACCGCAGCTCGTAGAGATGGCCCGCCTTGACCATCACCGTCGCCTCGACGGGACGTTCATGGTCGCTGTACACGACGCGCAGCGTACGGAGCACGGGCAGGTTTCCGGGGAGCAGGAGGGCGGCGCACTGTTCCTGCGTAGGTACCCGCGCCGAGACGTGGTCCACGCTGAGGCGCGGCGGGAATCCGAGCTCGGCCAGGAGTACGGGGGTTCCGCCCTGGATCTTGCGGCGTTCCGTGAGGGGAGTGTCGTGCGCGATGTCCACCCGGTAGTAGGAGGCGACCAGTTCCGCGGGTTCGTCGTCGATCGTGAGGAGCTGGCGGCGCAGCACGGCTGAGGCTCCCTCGTCGAGGCCGAGGGCCGCCGTCACGTCCGCCGGCGGAACGACCTCCGCCACTTCCAGCAGCGTGCTCCGCGCCCGTGCGCCGCTCCGCTCGGCCTCGGCGAGCCATCGGTACGGCTCCCCTGTGCGGGCCGGAGCCATGTATGCAGCCGGGCGCAGGGTCCGTTGCCGGTGCTCGCGCACGGTGACGGCCGCACCGGCACGCCCGACGACCAGCCGCTCGTCCTTGAGAAGCTGGAGCGCCTTCTGGACGGTCGCGTTGGAGGCGTCGAAGCGTGTCTTGAGCTGCGCCGTCGACGGAAGGCTGGCGCCCGTCGCCAGGTCGCCGCTCATGATCTCGTCCCGCAGGTCGGCGGCGATCCGCTCATGGAGCGGGCGACGGTCGGACGCGTCGGTTTCGGTGCGGGGCACGGTCATCCGATCCTGATCTCGTAGCGCAGGCGCTGGCGGTGGGCGGGCATGGTCATCAGATCAGCCTGGATCGGACGGTCCCCGCCGTCCAGGGTGAGCCGGGTAAGCCTCAGCACGGGCTCGTTCGGTCCCATGCGCAGAGCCTCGCGCTCCTCCGGGCTCGGCACCCGGGCCGTGACATCCTCGCGTACGCGCACACCGACGTACCCGAGCTCGGCGAGCAGCGTGACCGCCCCGCCGCGGATCTTGGCGGTCCCGGCGAGCCGGGTGCCGTGGGCGATCCCTGGCGGGTAGTACGTGTCCGTCAACTCACAGGGCTCGCCGTCGAGTTCGATCACCCGGCTCCGTACAACCACGAGCTCGCCCTCGGCCACTCCGAAGAGTCCCGCCACCTCACGCGGCGCGGGCACCTCACCTGCGTGGACGATGCGTTGAGTCCCCCTGCGCCCCTGAGCGGCGGCCTCCTCACCCCAGGCATCCGTCCCCGCCTGCGTCTGCGTCCGCGGCGTCAGGTAAGGCAGCGAAGTGCTGATCCAGTCACTGCTGCTCATGGCGTCCTCCAAAACGGCCGACGAACTTCCGCCTGTGCGCTGCTTCGTACCGTAGGCGACTCACTCTAAGTCCCCGCCCTTGGCCCAACCTTGCTGCCTTTCGCGAATAGCAGTACGGTCGGCGGCGATCGTACAGCCCTGCTCACTCAAGGCGGTGGTTCGCTGTGTCCCTGTCACGGCAACGTCGATTCCCCAGGTCTGCGCGTTCAGTCGGCGCGGCCCGCTCCTTCGTCATCGACGTCCTCACTCAGCGGGAGATCACCGACCGGCACGACGACGTCCGGCTCTGCGTCTCGGAACTCGCCACGAATGCCTTACTGCACGGGGTGCCTCGCGGGCGCGAATTCTGTGTCGCGCTCGCGGTCGACGGGCCCGTACTGCGTATCGACGTACGCGACAGCGGGGACGGACGGCCCGTAGTGCAGGCGCCCGAGATCGACGCGGGAAGCGGGCGCGGGCTCCGCCTGGTCGCGGAACTGGCCGACGACTTCGGCGTCACAGACCACGTCGTCGGGAAAAGCGTCTGGCTGGACTTCGAAGTCGCAGTACCGCGGAGCGAAAAAGAACCCAGCCGCGACAGCTGATCCGAGCGAAGATCGCGGCGTGCCGCGGCGCGGGCGCGGGCTGGCCGAATCGGCCGACTCCCCGGCCGTCAGCGGCCGCTCCAGCGCCCGGGACGCGCTCCCGTACTCCCGCCCGTGCATCGGTGATGCCGCGGACGGTACAGACCGTGTGAACTCGCCTCCCGGAACGGGTCCGTAGCATGAGGCGATGCAGCGACCCCGGCTGATCGCCACCGACCTGGACGGCACACTCCTGCGCAGGGACGGCACCGTGTCGGTACGCACGCTCAGTGCGCTGCGGACCGCCATCGACGCGGGCACGGAGCTCGTCTTCGTCACGGCGCGACCGCCCAGGTACGTCGACGCGCTCGCCGCCGCGACCGGGCTTGCCGGGACGGCGGTGTGCAGCAATGGCGCACAGGTGTACGACGTCGCCACACGCGCCGTCATCCGGTCCCGGACCCTGTCGCTGTCCACCGCTCACAGGGTGGCGGCAGCGCTGTCGGATGCCGTCCCGGGACTGGGCTTCGCCGTGGAGACGGGCCATCAGGTCCTGTACGAGCCGGCGTACGGTCTGCGGCTCTTCGAGGACATTGCTGCCGAGTCGCCCGTTGCGTCCCTGGCGGAGCTGTGGCTGCTGGACCTGCCGATCGTGAAACTGCTCGCCCACTCCCACCGGTTCGACGCGGACATGCTGGTCGCCATGGCGGAGGCTTCCGCAGGCGGCGCGGCGCAGTTCACCCATTCCGGCGGTCGCGGTCTGCTGGAGATCAGTGCGCCCGGTGTCACCAAGGCCGCCACGCTCTCGGCGCTGTGCGCCGAGTGGGGCATCGCCGCCGACGACGTGATCGCCTTCGGCGACATGCCCAACGACCTGACCATCCTGCACTGGGCAGGTGCGGGCTACGCCATGGGTAACGCACACCCGGACGTGCTGTACGCCGTACGACGACACACGGCGTCCAACGCGGAGGACGGCGTGGCCGTGGTCCTTGAACAGCTCTTCGGCAGGGCCTGAGCCGCGCAACCGGTCAGCGGGTTCAGCGTTCGACAGGCGATGGTGTCATGCGGGGCACGGCGCGCTCATGGGGGTCATGCACACGCCGAGATCGCATGGGCGGCTCAGTCGCGGGGGAACTCATCGGTGGTGAGGGTGAGTCCGACAGGGGTGTTGGTGAGGTCGATCTCCTCGCCGAAAGCGATGGTCAGCTCGCGGTCGTAGTCACCGTTCTTGGGACGCATGAAGATATGGCACTTGCCGGTATACGGGTCGGCGATCAGATAGACGGGGACTCCAGCCTCGGCGTACACGGCCTTCTTCGGGCCGTAGTCGTTGGCGGCGGTGTCCTTGGAGATCACCTCGGCGACGAACTCGATGTCCTGATAGCGCCAGCGGCCCTTGGCATCCTTGACCGAGCGTTCGGCAAAGGCTGCAACATCACAGGCGAACCCGTTGAGGTGTCCGGGAAAGTCGATGCGTACATCCGATGCCACACGCTTTAGGGGGTACGTGGGCCTGAGCTGTTCGGCGATACCGAAGATGATCTCCCAGTGCACCTGCCGTTGCGGCGACATGAAGATGTTTCCCCCGACGATCTCGACCTTCATTCCCTCGGGGACGGGCATCTTCTCAAGCCACTCGAACATCATGTCCAGAGTGCGCTCGTCGCTGCTGTCGGCCATCTCGATCCTGTCGGTCTCTACGACGGTCACCGTGGCGCTCCTCCCCGGCTGCCGCGTGGTCGCATGCAGCCGCGCAGTACAACGATACGTACGGCGGTGACGACACGCCCGTGACGAGCGCCCGCGTCCCTCGCCCGCCGCCTACGCCTCCCCCAGCCCCTCCGCGAGCCCCTCCGCCAGAACCTCCGCCAGATGCCGCCCCCGCCGCCCCGCCAGCTGCTCCAACTGCGTCCGGCACGAGAAGCCGTCCGCCAGGAGCACGGCATCGTCACCGGCCGCCCGCACAGCCGGCAGCAGCTGGTCCTCGGCGCAGGCCACGGACACCTCGTAGTGGCCGCGCTCGAAGCCGAAGTTGCCCGCCAGGCCGCAGCAGCCGCCGCTCAGGACGCCGGTGAGGCCCGCGCGTTCGCGCAGCCGGCGCTCCGCCGCGTCGCCCAGGACCGCATGCTGGTGGCAGTGGGTCTGGCCGACGACAGGACGGTCGATACGGGGCGGGCTCCAGTCCGGGGCGCACTGCTCCAGCCCCTGGGCGAAGGTGCGTACCGACGCCGACAGGCGCGCCGCGCGCGGGTCGTCGCCGAGGAGCTCCGGGAGGTCCGTCTTCAGCGCCGCCGCGCAGCTCGGTTCGAGGACGACCACGGGTACGTCCATGTCCAGCAGCGGCTCGACCGTGTCCAGAGTCCTGCGCATGACCGCACGTGCGCGGTCGAGCTGACCGGTGGAGACGTAGGTCAGGCCGCAGCAGACCCGGCGCCGTGGCAGCACGATGCCCATACCGGCCGCCTCCATCACCGTCACGGCGGCCTTCCCGGCCTCGGGTGAGAGGTAGTCGGTGAAGGTGTCCGGCCAGAGCACGGCCGTACGGCTCTTCGCCGAGATCCGCGTGCGGTCGCCCAGGTGTCCGCGTACCCAGCGCCGGAACGTCACCGGCGCGAGCGCCGGGATGTCGCGCTCCGGGGCGATGCCCGCCAGGCGTTTCGCGAGCGAAGCCGGCGGGCGGAGGTTCGCCGCCTCGTTCACCACCCCGGCGAAGGGCGCGGCCAGACGCAGCCACTGCGGCAGCCGCCCCATCGCATAGTGCGACGCGGGCCGCACCCGTCCCGCGTAGTGGTGGTGCAGGAACTCCGCCTTGTACGTGGCCATGTCGACGCCCACCGGGCAGTCGCTGCGGCACCCCTTGCACGACAGACACAGGTCGAGCGCGTCCCGTACCTCCTCGGAGCGCCAGCCGTCCGTCACCACCTCCCCCGCGAGCATCTCGTGCAGCAGCCTGGCGCGCCCGCGCGTGGAGTGCTGTTCCTCGCCGGTCGCGCGGTACGAAGGGCACATCACACCCGGACCGGAACTCGGCCCGCCCACACGGCACTTGGCTACTCCGACACACCGCCGCACCGCCCCGGCGAAGTCCCCGCCGTCGTGCGGGTAGCCGAACTCCACGTCGACCCGCGTACGCGGCAGCACGTCGAAGCGGAGGTTCTCGTCCAGGCGCGCCGGCCGCGCCAGAACGCCCGGGTTCAGTCCGCCCGCCGGGTCCCAGACGTCCTTGAACCGGCCGAAGAGGCCGACCAGTTCGTCCCCGTACATCTTCGGCAGCAGCTCCGCCCGCGCCTGACCGTCCCCGTGCTCGCCCGACAGCGAGCCGCCGTGCGCCACGACCAGCCCGGCCACGTCCTCCGAGAAGGAACGGAAACGCCGCACTCCCTCCTCGCTCAGCAGATCGAAGTCGATACGGACATGAATGCAGCCGTCCCCGAAGTGCCCGTACGGCGTCCCGCGCAGCCCGTGCTGCGCCAGCAGCGCCCGGAAGTCCCGCAGGTACGCGCCGAGGCGCGCAGGAGGCACCGCGCAGTCCTCCCAGCCCGGCCAGGCCTCGCTGCCGTCCGGCATCCGGGTCGCGGTGCCGGCGGCGTCCTCCCGGATCCGCCACAGCGCGCGCTGCGCGGCCGGGTCGGTGACGACGGCCCCGTCCAGCGCATCCGCGCCCCGCACGATCTCCTCCGCGCGCGCCCGCGCCTCGCCGCCCGTCGCCCCGCCCGTCTCGACGAACAGCCATGCGCCGCCGCGCGGCAGCCCGCCCGTGTCCGGCACCAGGTCCCGCGCCATCCCCTCCACGGTCAGCGGCCGGTACGGCAGCAGACCGGCGGCGGCCTCGGCGGCGGCGCTCTCGTCGGCGTACCCGAGCAGGGCGAGGGCGCGGGCGGGCGGTGAGTCCACGAGCCGTACGGTCGCCTCGGTGAGCACGCCGAGCGTGCCCTCGCTGCCGCAGAAGGCACGCGCGAGGTCGGTGCCGTTCTCGGGCAGCAGCGCGTCGAGCGCGTAACCGGAGATACGGCGCGGCAGTCCACCCGGGAAGCCGGTGCGCAGCAGCGCCAGGTTGCCGGAGACCAGCTCCCGCAGTCCGGCCGGGACGGCGGCCGGCCCCCACCCCTGGCCGAGGCGGATCTCGTCGCCCCCGTACGTCACCACCGACAGTTCGCCCACGTTGTCCGCGGTCGTCCCCCACGCCACCGAGTGCGACCCGCACGCGTTGTTGCCGATCATCCCGCCGAGGGTGCAGCGGCTGTGCGTCGACGGATCCGGCCCGAACGTCAGTCCGTACGCTCCCGCCGCCTCACGCAGTCGGTCCAGCACCGCGCCCGGCTGGACGACGGCCGTGCGTGCCTCCGGGTCAACGGAGACCACGGACCGCATACGGCGGGTGAAGTCCAGCACCACGCCGATCCCGGTGGCCTGACCGGCGATCGACGTCCCGGCGCCCCTCGGCACCACCGGCACCCCATGGCTCCGGCAGACGGCGAGCGCCGCCGCCACGTCCGCCGCGTCGCGCGGGGCGACGACCCCGTCCGGGACCCGGCGGTAGTTGGACGCGTCCATCGTCATCAGCGCGCGGGCGCCGGCGCCGAAGTCCACATCGCCGCGGACGCCCGCCCGGAGGGCCCGTTCGAGCTCCTTACGGTCAGCCATGTGCTCGGCCATGTGCTCGGCCATGCGGTCAGCCATACGGTCAGCCATGCGCTCAGCGTGCCCCGGACGGCGCGTACGCACCCGCCCGATCGGGCGACACCGAGGACTCGTCCCAACCAGTGATCGCTTGTCTCATTCGCCGGACAATGCCCCCGGTGACCTGGCGGAACCGACTAGGCTCCGGCTCGTGGCCGATATCCAGATTCCCGCTGACATCAAGCCCGGCGACGGCCGTTTCGGCGCCGGACCCTCCAAGGTGCGTACGGAGGCGCTGGACGCCCTGGCCGCCACCGGTACGTCCCTGCTCGGTACGTCCCACCGCCAGGCCCCGGTCAAGAACCTGGTCGGCGAGGTGCGCGAGGGCGTACGCGACCTGTTCTCGCTGCCCGAGGGCTACGAGGTGATCCTGGGCAACGGTGGCTCCACCGCGTTCTGGGACATCGCGACGCACGGGCTCATCGACAACAAGTCGCAGCACCTGTCCTTCGGCGAGTTCTCGTCGAAGTTCGCGAAGGCGGCGAAGCTGGCCCCGTGGCTGGCCGAGCCGAGCGTGATCTCCGCCGACCCGGGTACCCACCCGGAGCCGCAGGCCGAGGCCGGTGTCGACGTCTACGCCTTCACCCACAACGAGACCTCGACCGGTGTCGCGGCGCCCATCAAGCGCGTCGAGGGCGCCGACGAGGGCGCGCTCGTACTCGTCGACGCGACGTCCGGCGCGGGCGGCCTGCCCGTGGACATCGCCGAGACGGACGTGTACTACTTCGCGCCGCAGAAGTCCTTCGCCTCGGACGGCGGCCTGTGGATCGGCGTGTTCTCGCCCGCCGCACTGGAGCGTGCCGCCCGGATCCACGCGTCCGGCCGCCACGTACCGGAGTTCTTCAGCCTCCCGACGGCGATCGACAACTCGCGCAAGAACCAGACGTACAACACCCCGGCGCTGTCGACCCTCTTCCTCCTCAACGAGCAGCTGAAGTGGCTGAACGGGCAGGGTGGCCTGGACTGGTCGGTGCGCCGCACCGCCACCTCCGCGCGGAACCTGTACGGCTGGGCCGAGGAGTCGAAGTACGCGACGCCGTTCGTCGCTGACCCGGCCAAGCGCTCGCAGGTCATCGGCACGATCGACTTCTCGGACGACATCGACGCGGCGGCGGTCGCGAAGGTGCTGCGCGCGAACGGGATCGTGGACACCGAGCCGTACCGCAAGCTGGGCCGCAACCAGCTGCGGATCGCGATGTTCCCGGCGATCGACCCGGCGGACGTGCAGGCGCTGACGGCCTGCGTCGACTACGTCATCGAGAAGCTGTAGTCACGATCGGCATGTGAGTCACCATCGGCATGTGAGTCACCAGCAGTACGTGGAGGGCCCGGCGGCATTCGGCCGCCGGGCCTTCGTCATGCCCGGCCGGTGCGCCGTGCGCACACCGTGCCGGTTGCGTGGAGGTGACGTGCAGCTGCCGTGTACGTACGGCTGATAACCGCCCTATCCGACGGGGGAGTTGGTCCCTACGATCCAAGCGATCCGATGCGTTTGACGTGTCCACGCCTCAACTATCCACCGAGCCGATCGCACTGATCGAACTCGTCGGGGCGGGACATGGGATCGGCTGGACCCCCCACGGTTCGCCTGCACGCAAGGCCACCGACCACCACCATCGATCGGAGCTCCTGCATGCCCAGAGCCTTACGCGCGAGTGCCGCCCTCACAGCGGTCCTCGCCTCCACGCTCGTCGCCGGCAACGCCGGCAGCGCGAACGCGGCCATCACCGCCCCGCCCGACAAGATCGTCATCGAGATCGCCACGGTGAACGGATCGGGCTGTCCGGCAGGGACGGCCGCCGTCGCCGTGTCCCCGGACAACACCGCCTTCACGGTCACCTACAGCGACTACCTCGCCCAGACCGGCGGGGGCTCGGCACCCACCGATTTCCGCAAGAACTGCCAGCTCAACCTGATCGTCCATGTCCCGCAGGGCTTCACGTACGCCGTCGCCAGCGTGGACTACCGCGGCTACGCCAGCCTGGAGCGCGGCGCCAGCGCCATCCAGAAGGCGTCGTACTACTTCCAGGGGTCGCCCGACACGGCCGCCAGGAACCACCCCTTCACCGGGCCGTTCGACAACAACTGGCAGGCCACCGACTCGACCGAGTGGGGCCAGCTGGTCTGGGCGCCCTGCGGGGTGAAGCGGAACTTCAACATCAACACCGAACTGCGGGTCAAGGCGGGTACGTCCGACGCGTCGAAGACCAGCTTCATCGCCATGGACTCGACCGACGGTGAGATCAACACCGTCTACCGCCTGGCCTGGAAGGAATGCCCGGCGTAAACACGGGACCGGCGCAACGCGGACCGGGTGGGCCCGCCCCCCTCGCGGGCCCACCCCCTCCGGAAGCCTCAGCGGCTCACCGACTCAGCCGCTGGAACCGCCGGACGGCAAGCGGCAGACTGCATCCTCCCGGGGGACAACCCCCACCTGCGGCGGACGCTGCAACTCCTCAAGCTGCGCGCCGACTGGTCATAGGCGACAGCACACAAAGGGCCCCTCTCAACCTTCACGGGTTGGGAGGGGCCCTTTTCTGCGTTCTACGGCAGGCGCTTTACTGCGATGTCCTCTTGCCGGATATGGGCGCCTGCCCGGTACAGGGCTTCCGGGCGCTTCCGCAGGCTCACCATTGCTGCCCCCTCACGCTGCCTCTACAGGGCGATACCGGCCCTCTGCGCCAACCTGGCGAGTCGCTCGTTACTCCGCTTGTGCTTGGACACCATCACTCGCGTGAGTTCCAGGCTGGTCGGATGCACGGCTGTCATTTCCGGCGAGGCAGCCCAAGCCTTTTCAAGGCTTTCAAGGGTGCCGTCCTGGTCGCCTAGCGCTAGCTGAGAGCGGCCAAGGTTCATGTAGACCGGAGCGACCCGATTAGCTGGAAGCGTCATGCCTGCCCGAATCAGATCTTCTGCCGTCTCCAATGCCTTTTGGTGCTGGTCCATGTCGGACGCAGTGGAGATCACATGTGTTGCCGTCTGTTCGGGCCCGAACTGCATTCCATGCTTAGCCATTTCATCCGGAATTTCCTCAGCCATCCGCCAGGCGGCGTCAATGTGCTGTCCGGTTGCCTGCTTGTCTCTCAGCCGTCCGGCTAGGGTCAAGCCTCGCAGGTGCAGAACTCCCAATCCGAACGCCCGGTCACGTCCAGTTAGCGAAGACTCTGCCCGGACGATCGCGCGGTCAATGATTGCCAAGCCGCCGGAGAAATCGCCCGAGTTGAGGAATGTGCCTGCGTCATCCCGCGCGGCGACGATAGCCGCAATTGGGTCCGCCCTTTCGGCCGCCATGCGCTGTTTGAGCGTCGCCAATTCGGCAAGATGCATCCACCTATGCCGAGCAGCTAGCCAATAGATGACCCCATACACGTCTGCGACCAAACCCCATGCCCGCGGTTCCCCTGTCAGGTGAGCATGGCTGGTAACCCTCGTCAGCACCCCAGGAAGTTTCTGGAGAACCTTAGTCAGCTCCGTATTCCATCGAAGCTGATTCAGTTCGTCCACTTCCGTTTGAAGCCGCTCAGGGTGCACCGGGGGCTCTCCCGGAATGTCAAACCTGCGAATGGCGAAATTCAGCTCGTTCAGGTTCGCTTCCGGAGCGCTGCCCAATAGCTCATCTAGGGTCAGATTCATTGCGCGGGCAAGGGCGGCACCAACGCCCTGAGTGAGTGCCCGGTCCCCTACCTCAATCTTGCTCAGAAGGGACACCGACACACCCGCCCTACGTGCTAGGGCCACCTGACTTAGCCCGAGTTCCTTTCGGCGCGCAGAGACGTTGGCGCCTGGTCCGGGTACCTGCGTAGCGCTCATACCTTGCGTCTTCCCCGCTCGGTGACGTCCTCACGTCCCATCGTCCCAAAGGTGCGTGCGACCCGCCCCGGCATCTGTGCAAGAAGTGTGCAAGTCGGTGGCGCGGATGGGGCGTTGACTCATGACGACAAGGACCCCCGCGATCGCGGCAAACGATCCGGGGGCGTGGCCGACGCTTCCAAGGAGCGACGACGTGACAGACCTTATCCGCCGCGCACTCGATTGGGTGACCGCGGTATTACTTGGCCGGCGAAAGTTGGGCAGGCATCGCAGGCCCTCCTTTCCGTGCGCTTCGCCTGCATTGCCGCAGGTCACGCGGCATCTCTCCCCCGCCGTATGCGGCTCCCGACTGGTCGCAGCGCGCAGGCAGCGCGAGAGGCGCGCCCCATACGTGCCGACCCTGCCGGAGCCTCGCGCACAGTGGTTCCCGCCCGCGCCCTGGGGGCGTCCCATGGCCCTGGTCCGGCCCTACCTGCTGTGTCACCTGGGCGAGGACTGGCGCCATGTGGTGACCGGAAAGGGCGCGTGATCACGTGGCTATCACGATCGCTGTGTATCGGGTCAATGGCGAGACAGGCGCCCGGACTGAAGTTCAGGACAAGGTGACGCACCTGTGCCCCCCGGACAAGCCGTCCGATGCGGGATTCAGATTCCCGCCCTGCCAGTGCCCGCCGTGCCGTACGGCGCGACAGGCGCAGGGGGCGAGCCGGTGATCCGCACTGGACGCATCGCGACCGCGCTCCTGTCAGCAGAGAGCACCACGCTACAGGCGTACGGGGCGTGGCTGGAGCACGCCCAGGGCTGCGCAGGCTGCACCACTGCCGACAAGGCCGATAGCGGCTGTGCGGCCGGTCAACACCTATGGCGCACCTATCAGGATTCGCGCCAACACGCAGCGCCCGTATAGGCGCCCCAGCAAGACCATCAAGAAACCCGATGGCGGCCGATTCCGGGCAAGGGCCGCACCGAATGCCCCCGTGCCGGTCGGGTACCCCCCGGCTGGTGCGGGTCTGCAAGACACCCGCCCCACACCCCTAACCCTGGACAGGTCGAGTGTGGGGCGGGCTCCAACAGGCACAGCCAACCAGAGAGGCATAACCGTGGGAACCATCACCAACGGCCGCGCCACGGAGGCGTACGAGAATCACAACGCCCCGGGCATGGACTGGCGCAAGGCCAGCCGCACGGACCTGGACCCGATCGTGAAGGACTGCGTCATCGTCGCCGCAGCGCCTGACGCGAAGGACCACCCGCACCCGCGCGTCCCGGACGGCACGCGCATGGTGGCGCTGTCCGACGACAAGGACCCCGCCAGCCCCGTCCTGTACTTCACCCGCGTCGAGTTCACGAAGTTCGCGCAGGGCATCAAGGGCGGTGAGTTCGAAGACCTCATGGCCACCGACGTGGAGATGAAGCAGCCCGCGGACCTCATGTCTGACTGACCATGAACGCGCAAGAGGTCACCGCGGCTTTCGCGCACGTGCAGAAGCAGTTCAACGGCTCCCCGTGCCGGGAGTGCAAGGGCCGCAACACCGTGGCGCTCGTCGTATATGGGGGCGCGGTCGTCGTCTCGTGTGAGACCTGCGGCGGAGCCACCCGCAAGGGCCGGCTCACTTCCGGATAGGAGCGGAGTGCCACACTGGAAGCCCCCCTGGCTCGATCTCCCCGGGGGGCTTCCGCATGTCCTCCAAACGCAGAAAGGCGGGCATTCTTCGCGCTCTCGGAGCCTGCCTGCCGTGGCCTGTGGTGGTGGCGCAACGCTGCCACTCGTGCTCCTGTCCGGCCGTGGGAGCACTGACACACGCCCGACCCTGGAACGGTAACGGTCCGGTCTCGATGTCAGCGCCCAGGGACCGCGCGGAACCCTCGAAACGGCTCCTTTCCGCAGGTCAGCGCTGTGACCTATTTGCAAGATGCCTGCTGCGTGCAATCGCAAGGCGGAGGATCATCCTCGTACTGGGCGTACTTGGATGACTCCGACAACGCAGCTGGGGGTACCCCAGGCGAAGCTCTGGGGGAGTGCGTGCCAGGCGTCGCGAGCCAGGCGGGAGTTCTCAAACACGGCCTAGCCGCGGCGCCGCCGGGACCGGACCGCCAGTACCACCACCGCCGCGGCGACGAGCGCGCCCGCGGGGGCGGCGAGGCCGTTTCCGCCCGCGCCGCCGTCGTCGTCGCCCGAGGAGGCGCCCGCACCGCCGGACGAGGACGTGCTCCCCGATCCCTTCGCGTCGTCCTTCTCCAGCTCGCGCCGCACGACCTCGCTCTGCTCGCCCTCCGTGCCGAACATCAGCGCCTTGCCGTCCGTCGTGTACGTCACCGACTCGGACTGTCCCTGCAGCGGCGCGCTGACGTGGTGGTCGGGCCCGAGGCGCCCGTCGCGCCACTCATAGCCCCGCGCGCTGAAGTAGGAGCGCAGCACCAGCTCCTTGCCGTCCGGCGAGAACGCCCCGTCCGTCACCCACGGCACCTCACCGATCCGCCGGAAGACGTTCGTCCCACCGGTCACCAGCCGGGGCGGCCCTTCGTAGAGCCCGCCCCCGTCCTCGTTCTTGCTGGCGATGTAGATCCGCCCGGTCTTCGGGTGGACCATCATCGCCTCGGCGTTCCGCGCCCCGTCCGCGTACTGGACGGTGTACTGGGTGGCGTGGACGGTGATGTCCTTCAGCCGGCGCGGCTCCGGGAAGCGGTAGATCCACACGTGGTCCCAGCTGCCGTTCGCGTTGTCGCCGATGTCGCCGACGTAGACGTTGCCGTCCGGCCCGACGGAGATCGCCTCCATGTCGCGGGGCTTCCCGACGCCCTGCAGGGTGACCGTGGCGACGGTCTCGCCGGTCCTCGAGTCGACGGCGAAGACGCGTGGCACGTCCTGGTCGTTGTGCGTCCAGTAGATGCCGGGGTGGGCACGGCTCGCCGCGAGACCACTGGATTCCGTGATCCGCGGGTCCTTGATCGTGAAACCGTCACCGTCACCGTCGTCGTCGGCGGCAGCGGGCACGGCGGAACCCAGGACCACCACGGCGGCGGCGAGGGCCGCCCAAGTCGTACGCAACGAACGCATGCCCCCAAGTGTCCATCGTCACGTCACCTGCCGAGGTCGCACCCGGCGGGGGTCGGCCATCATTACCCCCATGCGTTTCATGTTCGTCGGTGACTCCATGACCATCGGACGCGCCGGCGACTACACCTGGCGCTACCGGATGTGGCAGCACCTCAACCGCTCCTTCGGCGGCCCGTACAGGATCGTCGGTCCGCGGACCGAGCTGTACGACACGGTCGCCGACGCGCCCGTCTCCGATGCCTACGCCGACCCGGGCTTCCCCGCCCGCGCCCGCAGGCATCTGGCCGGCTGGGGCGAGGGCTGGCTGCACATGGCCCCGCTGATCCGGGAGACGGTGGCCGCCACGAAGGCGGACGTGCTGCTCGTCTCGCTGGGCCTGATAGACCTCGGCTTCTACACGAACAGCACCCAGACCGCCCTGAACGCCCGCGAGTTCATCACCGCGGCCCGCGCCGCGAACCCGCACGTCCGGGCCGTTCTCCTGCCCGTCATACCCAATGTGCGGGCGATGTCGGACGCCCCCTTCGCGGTCGAGTGCGACCGCTTCAACGAACTCCTCGCGAAGGCCGTCGCGGACCTCGACTCCCCCGCCTCGCCGCTGCTGCTGGCGTCCCCGCCCCAGGCGTACGACGTCCACTCCGACACGTACGACGGCACGCACCCGGGCCCGTCCGGCGAGCACAAACTGGCCGCGGCCTTCGCCGACGCGATGTACCAGGCCTGGGACTTGGGCGCACCGTACGAACCGTCCGCATGATCCCGGTCGCGTGACCGGTCACGCCACTCGCCGGTAGCTGCTGCCGTCCCTGGTCCGGGCCAGCAGGCCCGCCACGACGAGGTAGCGGCGCAGCGCGGCGGAGTCCTCGTGCACCGTGAGCAGCGCCTCGTTGACCTCGGGCTCGGTGTACTCCCGGTCCGGCCTGAACAGCGTCTGCGCGAGATGTACGAGCAGCTGCTCGCGACGGGCCGGCTTGCGTGGGATCGCCGTCAGCCGCCCGTGGGAGAAGAGGGCGGACACTCCGCGTGACCCGCCGGTTCTGTTGTCCGACATGGCCGGAAGCCTCCTGCACCGGCCGACCGCGCGGCAACGGAATTTCCGGGGCTGCCGGCGGTCGGCGGTAGGCGGTCAAGAGGTCGGGAGACCGGGAAGCCGGGAGGCCGGGAGGTCACCGGATCACTGGGTCACCAGATCACCAGGTCGCGCCGGCGACCTGCCGCGTCGTGGCGTTCAGGCGGTTGAAGAGGTTCGTCGTACCGATCATCAGGATGATGGCCGCGAGCTGCTGCTCGTCGTAGTGGTCGGCGGCGTCGTCCCACACCGCGTCCGGCACCGGGTCGGACCGGTCGCTGAGCCGGGTCGCCGCCTCGGTGAGCGCGAGCGCGGCGCGCTCGGCGTCCGAGAAGTACGGCGCCTCGCGCCACGCCGCCACCGAGGCCAGCTGCTCCTCGGTCAGACCCGCCTTCCGCGCACTGTTCACACCGCCCACGACGCAGTAGCTGCAGCCGTTGATCTGGCTGGCCCGCAGGTGGACCAGCTCCAGGGTCGTCTCCGGCACGCCGCCCTTCCTCGTGGCCTTCAGCAGATCGAGGATGGCCGGCATGGCCGTGGGGATCACGGTGGCGGGGTTGTTCATCCGAGCCTGCATGGTTTCTGTCCTCCGGGCTTCTCGTCAGTCACTGCTCTGACGGATCGCGCGGAAGGAATGTGACCGGGTGGCGGCACGAATTTCGTCGCCTCCCCGAGCAGATGCGAACCGTGCGAGGTGAGGTGACCCTGGAGGGGCGGGGGTACACGCAAGGAGGGCCAGCCCATGTCCGTGATGGACAAGCTCAAGCACCTGCTGAAGGGCCACGAGGACCAGGCCTCCAAAGGCGTCGACAAAGCCGGAGACACGGTCGACGAGAAAACCCAGGGCAAGCACAGCAGCCAGGTCGACACCGCCCAGGACAAGCTCAAGGAGCAGTTCGGTGGTGACCAAGGCGGCCAGGACCGGCCGCCGCAGCCCTGACGGAACGGAAGGGAATCATGACCCGGAACACCCAGCTCACCGCCCGCGACATCATGACGAGCGGCGTAAAGTGCGTCGGCGCGCACCAGTCGCTGCAGGACGCGGCGAAGATGATGCGCGACCTGAACGTCGGCTGTCTGCCCATCTGCGGCGACAACAACAGGCTCACCGGCCTGATCACCGACCGTGACATCGTCGTCCAGTGCTGTGCCGAAGGCATCGACCCCGCGACGGTCCAGGCCGGCTCCCTCGCCGGGGAGCTCCACTGGATCGACGCGAGCGCCGGCGCCGACGAGGCTCTGTCGACGATGGAACTGCACCAGGTCAAGCGCCTGCCGGTGATCGACGTCAAGCAGGGCCACCAGCTCGTCGGCATGATCACGGAGGCCAATCTCGCGAAGAACCTGACGGACTCGCAGATCGCGGAATTCGCAACGCGGGTGTACGCGAACGCGTAACCGAGCGCGTGACCAACCGCATTACCGAGCGCGTGACCAACCGCGTAACCGAACGCGTAGCCAACCGCGTAACCATCCCCTGACAGGTCAGGGGCGGCGCTCGCGACCATCCGGGCGCCGCTCCGGGACCACCCCGAAATCCGGTGCGGGCGCGCAAAGTCCGCTTTCCCACGAGGCGTTTCCCAGCGGAAGGGACTTGATGATGTCCGAAGCCACGCGTCACCGTCAGCTTCGGCGGATGCAGGACGATGCCGCAGGTGTCACGGCCACCATCGGCCGGGCCGCGACCGCCGCGGGCCGCGCCGCGGCACATGCCGTACGCCACCCGCAGGCCATGGTGGACCGGGTGCGTCACTTGCCTCAGGCGCTGCCGCTGGTCCGGCAGGCTGTCACGCCCATCCTGACCGGGCGGGTGCGCGACTGGCGTGGGGAGTACGCCTACACGCTGGGTGAGCAGGCATTCGTCTACGGATTCCCGTACATGTACAACGCCCGGCTTCGCCACGAGTGGGTGACCCAGCCGCGCGACCCGATAACGATGCCGTACGCCCCGGTCAACCATTTCTGGCACGCGCAGCAGCTGTTGGACGCCTCGTACCGGGACGGTGGCTGCCCGAACAACGACACCCTGTACTCGGTCGCGTGGGTGGACCTGCGCAGCGAGCCGATCGTCCTGTCGCACCCGGACATGGGTGACCGCTACTTCACCTTCGAGCTGATGGGCATCACCTCCGACAACTTCGACTACGTCGGTCAGCGCACGACGGGGTCCAAGGCCGGTCATTTTGCGATCGTCGGCCCGGACTGGAGCGGAAAGCTCCCCGACGGTGTGCGCCGCATGGCCGCCGCGCCGAGTCCATGGATCCTGATCCTGGGCAGGACGCTCGTCGACGGCCATGACGACGCGCCGGCCGTGCATGCGCTCCAGGCCCAGTACCACCTCACTCCGCTCAGCCTGTTCGGCAGGCGCGGCGAGGGCGTGGACCGGGCGCAGCTCCCGGCGAGCCGCGACGTGCTGAAGCCGGTGGAAGCCGCGGAGGACCCGCTCGGCCCGTGGAAGACGCTCAACGCCATGCTGGCCGAGAACCCGCCACCAGCCCATCACGCGATCCTGCTCAAGCAGTTCGCCGACGTGGGCATCGGGCCCGGTCTCGATGTCGAAGCCCAGCCCGAGGCGGTCAAGAGGAATCTCATCCGGGCCGCGGCTGTCGGCGTACCGATGCTCAAGCAGCAGATGCTCAGCGGTGAGTGGGCACACCTGGTGAACGGATGGCGTTATCCGCCACCGCAGATGGGCCGCTTCGGCGACGACTTCCTCAAGCGCGCCGCCGACCAGTCGCTGGCAGGTATCGCCGCCAACGATCCCGACGAGGCGGTCTACCTGCTCAACTACGACGACGCGGACGGGAACAAACTGTCGTCCGGCCAGTACGAACTGCGCTTCGCCCCGGGGGCCCTGCCGCCCGTCGATGCCTTCTGGTCCCTGACCGTCTACGGGGAGGACATGAACCTGATCCCCAACCCGGCGAACCGCTACTCGATCGGGGGCCGCACCTCCGGGCTCATCGCGGACGCCGACGGCGGTCTCACCGTCCACCTGCAGTCCACCTCACCGAGTGGGAACCGCGAGCCCAATTGGCTGCCAACCCCCGAAAGTGGCGCCTGGTTCGTGATTCTGCGCATGTACCGGCCGCACCGCGAGGTGGTCGACGCGGTCTGGGAATGCCCTCCGCTCACCCGCCTCGACTGAGCGCGTCCGTCAGTACTGAGCGCGTCCGTCAGTGCTGGATGGCGGCCTTGACGACCACGATGATCAGCCCGAGCAGCAGGTTGATCGCGCCGGAGGCCACCACCAGGCGCCAAGAGGCGCCCGCACGGACGACCGCGGCAGTGGCCCAGCCGACCTGTTCACCGACCGCGACGGCGAGTGCCAGCCACGCCGTCCCCTCCAGGTCCAGTCCCAGAACCCCGCCGAGCGCCACGGCGGCGGCCGGGGGGACGGCGGCCTGGAGGATCGGCCACTCCCGGGCGCAGACACGGCGGAACTCCCGCCGGTTCAGGGGCTGGTCGAGGAGCCTGTCGCCGACAAGGCGGACGTAGACGTGAGTGGCCCAGTACACCAGGCCGGTCACGAGAATGAGCACGCCGAGCTGGAACCGCGGGAACGGGCCGTACGCCCCGGCTCCGGCCACCACCGAGGCGGCGAGGAGCGAGCCGTAGACCGCGCCCGCGAAATCGGTACGCGCCGCGCCGGCCGCCGGCTGCTCCGTGTCCCCGGCCCCGGCCCCAGCCCCGTTCCTGTCCTGGCCCCGGTCCTCGTCCCCGTCTCCGTCATCACCCGTGGTGGTTCGGCCTGTCACGAGCCCAGGATCCAGCGGTCGCGCCGGACCGCACGGTCACGGCTCCCTGAAGTGCCACCGTGTCATGGCAATTGCCGCCGGTCGGGTGAGGCATCTGCCCGGCCCGGCCGGTCCCGTGCTCAGGGCGCGGCGCGCACGAGGCGGTTCGCGAACGTCGACATCGTGTACGTGCCGATGCCGAGGACGACCTCCAGGGCGTTGCGCTCGGTGTAGCCGTACGAGAGGAAGCGCTTCAGTTCCTCGTCATCGACGCCACCCGCAGTGGCGAGGACATCGAGAGTGAACTGCCGCACCGCTTCAAGAGGTTCGTCCGGAAGGGGGCGCTGGTCGCGCAGAGCCTCGATCAGCGCCTCGTCCGCGCGCAGGGCGCGCAGCTTGGCCGTGTGCATCTCGACGCACACATGGCAGTCGTTTCGGACGGCGACGGTCATGATGACGACCTCGCGCGCCACGGGCTCCAGGGTGCTGCTTTCGAAGACTGCACTGAGCTGGAGGAAGCCGTTGAGCAGCTGCGGCGACTCGGCGAGGCGGGAGACGGCGTCCGGGAGACGGCCGAGGTTCCGCACGACCGCCTCCATGGCCTTGCGGGACGCGGGCGGAGCGGTTTCCAGGGTGTGGTCGGTGAACACGTACGCCTCCTAAGATGGACAACGTGGTTGACGAAAATAAGGTAAACCAGGTTGTCGATTCGGGCAAGGGATACGAGCTGCCTCTGCTCCTCTTCGCAGGCTTCCGCACGCTCATCGACCGCCTCCACGCCGAACTGGCCCGCCAGGGCCACCCGGACGTACGGCCCGCACACGGCTTCGCCATGCAGGCGATCGGGGCCGGCGGCGCGACGGCGAGCGAGATCGGGCGGCGGCTCGGCGTCTCGAAGCAGGCGGCCGGGAAGACCGTGGACCGGCTCGTCGCCCTTGGTTACGCGGAGCGCGCGGACGACCCCGCCGACGCGCGGCGCAAGATCGTCCGACTCACGCCGCACGGACTGGACGCCCTCGCCCGCTCGGCGGCGGTCTTCGACGAGCTGCGCGCAGACTGGTCAAGGACCCTGGGCGAGCCGGAGCTTCGCGCACTGGAGGACGGCCTGCGCTCGGTCGTAGCGGCCGACGCGTTCCGCCTCGACGCGGCCGGCTGGTTCGGGGGCGCCTGACAGTGAACAATGCGCCCCCAGGCGCGGGCGCACTCCGGCGCGGGGCATGAGCGCGCAGCCGTGCCGCACACTGCGGCGCGCCGTACGCACCTTTCCCACCCCTTGATCACAATGCGTTACTCCTGTTTACGAAGAGTGATATCGCCTGGTCGATCGGTCGTTCCCGGCCCTCGACACCACGCGGATCACCACACGAATGGGAGAAACAGCAGATGTCAACGGAGACACGACGACCCACCCCCACCCCGGGCAGCGCTCAGTCGCAGCACCAGGAGCAGCTCAGCCTCAGCACGGCGGCGGCCCGCAACCTTGCGACGACCACCAAGTCCGAGCCCCAGATGCAGGGCATCAGCTCCCGGTGGCTGCTACGCAAGCTGCCGTGGGTCCATGTGCCCGGAGGCACCTACCGGGTGAACCGACGGCTGTCGTACACGGTCGGCGACGGCCGGGTGTCCTTCGTCAAGAACGGCTCCAAGGTCCAGGTCATCCCCGCGGAGCTGGCCGAACTGCCCCCGCTGCAGGGGTTCGACGACACCTCGGCGCTGGGCGCGCTGGCCGACAAGTTCGTCCAGAAGGAATACGAGCCGGGCCAGATCATCGTGGGATCGGGCAAGAAGGCCGACCACGTCTATCTGATCGCGCACGGCAAGGTGGAGAAGGTCGGCCAAGGCCCGTACGGGGACGAGGCCGTCCTGGGACGGCTCGGGGACGGCGACTCCTTCGGCTGCGATGTGCTCACGGGGACCGACGGCAAGTGGGACTTCACCGCCCGCGCCACGACCGCCGTCACGATCCTCGCACTGCCGCGCACCGCGTACAGGACGGTGGTGGGCCAGCACGAGAGGCTGCGGGACCACATCCAGGCGCAGAGCTCGAACGGCCACAAGAAGGTGAACAGGGCTGGCGAGGCCGCGATCGACCTCAGTGCCGGCCACTTCGGCGAGAAGACCCTGCCCGGCGCCTTCGCCGACTACGAACTCACCCCCCGTGAGTACGAGTTGAGCGTGGCGCAGACCGTGCTGAAGGTGCACAGCCGGGTCGCCGATCTCTACAACAAGCCGATGAACCAGACCCAGCAGCAGCTGCGCCTCACCATCCAGGAGCTGCGTGAGCGCCAGGAGCACGAGCTGGTCAACAACCCCGAGTTCGGCCTGCTCAACAACGCCGACTTCGACCAGCGCATCCAGACCCAGTCGGGACCGCCCACCCCGGACGACCTCGACGATCTGCTGAGCATGCGCCGCGGCACCCAGTACCTGTTCGCGCACCCGCGCGCCATCGCGGCCTTCGGCAAGGAGTGCAACAAGCGGGGCATCAACCTCACCAGCGTCGACGTCGACGGCCACCACATCCCCGCCTGGCGGGGCGTGCCGATCCTCCCGTGCGGCAAGATCCCGGTCACCCGGCACCAGAGCTCGTCGATCATCGCCATGCGTACCGGCGAGGACAACGAGGGTGTCATCGGGCTGTATCAGACAGGGCTCCCGGACGAGGTCGAGCCGGGCCTCAATGCGCGCTTCATGGGCATCGACGAGAAGGCGATCATCTCGTACCTCGTCAGCACCTACTACTCCGCGGCCGTTCTCGTGCCGGACGCGATCGGGATCCTCGAGAACGTCGAGGTACGCCCGCGTGCCTGAGTGCCTGGATCCACTGGTGAAGGAGGGCTGAAGCGGTGTCACTGCTGTCCCGTATGACCGCCTCCGCGGCCGCGCACGAGGTGGCGGGCCTGGTGGGTGCCCTGCTGTCCGACCCGGCACGCCCGGGGCGACCGGACCTGCCGGCAACGGAACCGGGTCCCGGATCGGAGCCGACATCGAAGCCGGCGACGGAGCCGCTTTCGGCACCGGGTCCAGGACCGGGATCGGTACCGGGTCCCGGATCAGTACCGGGTCCCGGATCAGTACCGGGTCCCGGATCGGCTCCCGCTGTACGGCGGATCCCCGGCGGGCCCACCGGGCTCGGCACCTCGGCGGCCAGGGTCCTGATCCCCCCGCCGTCCGGGCCCGTGCGGGTCACCGAACCCCGCCTCGCCCGGCCCCCTGCCCCGTACCCCGTGCTCGGCGGTCCCACCGGTCTCGGCACCTCGGCCGCCCGTATCGCGCACGGGGAGCCTGCGTCGGCTCCGGGATCTGCTCCGGCTCCGAGGCGCGGACCGGACCAGGCGCGTCCGGCGCTGTACTGCCCACCCGCCGTACGCGACGACCCCGCCCTCGGCGAGGCGGTCAACGAGCGGCTCGTCGCATGGGCCGAGGAGGTCGGGATCTATCCCGGTCATCTCGACAAGGTCCGTTCGGCCGGCTTCGGGCGCCTCATGATGCTCGCCCACCCCGAATCGGACGACCCCGACCGCCTGCTGGCGGCGGCGAAGTGCGGGCTGTCCGAGTGGGCCGTCGACGACCACATCGTCGACGGCGAGGTGGAGGAGCCGCGTCACGACCTGATCGGCCGACGGCTGGCGATCTGCCACTCGGTGATCGACCAGGCACAGCTCCCACTGCGCTACGCACCCCAGCTGGAGGAGGTCGTCCGGAAGGACCCGGTCGCGATGGCCCTCCGCTCCGGGCTGGACAACCTCGCCCTGTACGCCACGACGACACAGGTGCGCCGGCTCCGGCACGAGCTGGCCATCATGTTCGTCGCGTACGGCCAGGAGGGGATGTGGCACACGACCGGCCACCGGCCGCCGGTCTGGGAGTACCTGATGCACCGGCACGAGAACAGCTTCATCCCGTGCATGGTGCTGGTCGACGCCATCGCCGGATACGAGGTTCCGCAGGCCGAGTTCGCCGACCCCCGGGTGCGCCGCGCGTTCAATCTGGCCGGCACCGCGACCGTGCTCATGAACGATCTGTACTCGATGGGCAAGGAAGGTCCCACGGACTTCAGCCTGCCCATGCTCATCGCCGCCGAGGAGAACTGCTCGATGCAGGAAGCGGTCGAGCAGAGCGTGCAGATCCACGACGAGCTGATGCACACGTACGAGGCCGAGGCGTCCGCCCTCGCCGCCGCGGGCTCCCCTCAGCTGCGTCGGTTCCTGGCCGGGACGTGGGCCTGGGTGGGCGGCAACCGCGAATGGCACGCGGGCAGCCCTCGCTACAACGACGCGGCCACGGCCTGAGCCAGGCGTTCTCCCAAGCCCGGACCCCCCATCCCCAACCCCCCACCCTTGCAAGGAGTTTCGTCAATGACGACGACCGTTCCCACGCAGTCCCCCGTCCTGCGCACCCCTTACCAGAAGTCCGTGGCCGCCTACTGGAACGCCGAGAAGGACCCGGTGAACCTGAAGCTCGGCGACATCGACGGCCTCTACCACCACCACTACGGCATCGGCGACTACGACCCGTCCGTGCTGGCCGGCCCGGAGGACACCCGGGACGAGCGGATCATCGCGGAGCTGCACCGGCTGGAGACCGCACAGGCGGAGCTGCTCCTCGACCATCTGGGCCACATCTCCTCCGGCGACCGCGTCCTCGACGCCGGCTCGGGCCGGGGCGGCACCAGCTTCATGGCCGAGCAGCGGTTCGGCTGCCAGGTCGACGGGGTGTCGATCTCGGAGTCCCAGGTCGGGTTCGCCAACAAGCAGGCCGCGGAACGCGGCGTGACCGACCGCGTGCAGTTCCACTTCCGCAACATGCTGGACACCGGGTTCGCCACCCGCTCGCGCCGGGCCGTGTGGACCAACGAGACGACCATGTACGTGGATCTGTTCGAGCTCTTCGGCGAGTTCTCCCGGCTGCTGGAGTACGGCGGCCGTTACGTCTGCATCACCGGCTGCTCGAACGATGTGAACGGGCTGCGTTCCAAGGCGGTCAGCCGCATCGACGAGCACTACACCTGCAACATCCACCCGCGCAGCGAGTACTTCAAGGCCATGGCCGCCAACAACCTCGTGCCCATCGAGGTCGTCGACCTGACGGCGCGGACCATTCCTTACTGGGAGCTGCGCCAGAGGTGCTCGGTCGCGACGGGCATCGAGGACCCGTTCCTCACCGCGTACAAGGAGGGGAGCTTCCACTACCTGATGATCGTCGCCGACCGCATCTGACCGCTAACGGCAGCGGGTGAAGGGGCGGGGACGGGGGCGGAGGCGCTCCCCGTCCCCCGGGTGTCACGTCCCCGCCCCCGCCGGATCACCAGGCGAAGGCCTCCGGGGACGGCCCGGGACCCGGGAAGATCGCGTCGAGCTCCGTCAGCAGCTCCTGCGACAGTTCGAGGTCGACCGCCCGCAGCGCCGAGGTCAGCTGGTCCGCGGTGCGCGGGCCGACGATCGGTCCCGTGACGCCCGGCCGGGTGAGCAGCCAGGCCAGGGCCACCTCGCCCGGTGCCAGTCCGTGCTTGTCGTGAGTTCTGAGACAGTCCGTGCCGTGACGGCGAACACGATCACCGGCCAGCTCATCGGCTACGCCCGCGTCTCCACCGACGACCAGGAGGCGCAGCTTCAGCGCGGCGCGCTGACGGCCGCAGGGTGCGCCCGCATCTTCGAGGACACGGCCAACGGGAAGAACACCGACCGGCCGCAGCTCACGGCCGTACTGGACTACGCCCGACCGGGCGACGTCCTGTGTGTGTGGAAGCTTGACCGGCTCGGCCGGTCGCTCATCGACCTTGTGTCCATCGTCGACGGCCTGCGCGAGCGAGGCATAGGTTTCCGCGTGCTCGACGGTGCGCTCTCCTCCGTCGACACCACATCGGCCGATGGCCGGCTGTTCTTCCAGATCATCGCGGCCATGGCGGAGTTCGAACGGTCGCTCATCAAGGACCGCACGCGGGCGGGGCTGGAAGCGGCCAAGGCGCAGGGCCGTACCGGGGGCCGTCCGTCTGTGGTGGACGAGGATGTACTCACCGTGGCCCGTGCGAGGAAGGCCAAGGGAGAGAGCGTCAGCGCCATCGCCAAGGCCCTCGGAATCTCCCGAGCCACGCTGTACCGGCACCTGGGAGAAAGCGCCTGAGGCAGGCACACAGCAGTTTCAGACAGGCCCCCGGCTACGTCGTGGACGTACAACACTGCCCTACTCAGCCCGCACCACCATGGCGAACGACGTACAGATCCGACGAAAGCCGCGATGGTTGCTCAGGCCGGTGTGACTCATGCACTCGACGTCGACCGCCGCGCTGTCCGTTGACGGCTCCGCCTTCCACTTGCAGTGCAGGCACTCCGCCTCATAGGTCACGTCTGTGTCCGGATGCCGCGTGATCCGGTGCGTCACGAACCGCAGGACTGCGCGCGACATCACTCGGCCCCATGGTCTTCCCGGAGGTGCGTGCGGAGCACGACGTTCGCGTCCGTCGCCTTCGAGTAGTCGCCGACCGATCGGGCGTTGGCTCGGGTCACGGCGACCCCGAGGCACTGCCGACAGCCCGCGACGGGGTTCGGATCTCCCATGGGAAGGGTCAGGTTCACCGGCCCTGCCATCGTCGTCCTGGGTGTGCTCATCCGTGCGACCTCCCGACTGTTCGTCTGCCGAAGGATGGTCCCCCGGGGCGCGCACGGAATGGCGCTCCAGTCGCGTAGTGGACTGAAGTCATGCACGGCAAGCGGCGGACCACTCGGCAAGCCGTGCCCGAAGCTCTTCGCCGAAGAGGGCTTGCTCCTCGCATCCGGCGAACTCCTTCAGATACGCCTGAACGTCTCGACCGTCGCGGAGCACGAGACTTCCCGCTGTCGTCTCAATGGTGACCAACGCGGCGTCGTAGATGGTGAACGTACTCAGAGGGGTTCGGGGCGTCGGCACCCCTACGGGAATCACCCCGATCTGAACGTTCGGGAGGTAGGACAGGGACGCCAGCCGGTCCATCTGCTCGGCCAGGGCCAGCGGGGAGACGACCGGCCAGCGAACCGCCTGCTCGGTCAGAACGAACGTGAACCGCTTCGAGGCGTCGTAGAGGACGGCTTGCCGTCCCAACTTCCCCGCTACTGCCTTGCTCGTGTCGGCCGTCGAGTGAGCCAGACTCGCCCGTACGTACTCCGGTGTCGCCAGCAGCCCGGTGACCATCGAGAGCAGGAAGTACCGCATCCGCGTGGAGGACGCTTCGAGCGACTTCAACTCGGCCTGTCTCGTACCGAGCCCCTTGCGCCGCAGCTCTCGGACGTTCCGCCACTCGGTGTTCGCCATCCTGGCGAGGGCAGAGACCTCGGCGACCAGTTCCGGCGGAGCGTCCAGCGCTCGCAAGATCTGCTCGACATCGACCAGGGACGGCCGTGTCCGGCCGTTCTCGATGCGGGACACCTTCGACTGGGACATATTGCAGCGCGCCGCGAGCCGGTCCCCTGAGAGGCCGGCCCGCTTGCGCAAGCCCCGAAGCAGAGAGGCGAGTTCGGCACCGGACTCGCCAAGCTGCTCAGCTTCGAACGTCACTCCGTCACGCGCTCCGCGTACTCCAGGAAGGGAACCGACTTGGCAACGGCGATGCGCTGCCACTCGATGAAAGGCGCAGGGTCACCCTCGTACAGCTCCCGGCCGATCTGCCTGCCGTCGCCCTCGTAGTGCATCAGGACGACCGTCGAGCGGTCGAACATCCAGAAGTCCTCGACGTCCGGAAGCGGGTTGTCCCGCTCGGTCACGTCAAGGATGCGGATGTCCTCCCCGGCAAGCACGTGCGGGGCGTAGTACCGGGAGAACTCGAAGCGCAGGTACTCGGAGAGCGGTCGAGTCAGCACGTGCACCCGCCCCTTGCTCCGCCTCTCGCCGCGCAGCCGCTTCAGGTCTTCCGTATACGCGGACGAGTAGGCGTGCGGGTCGACGCGCTTGCCGGCCCGGAAGGCTTCGAGCTCTTCCGCCTCTTGCGGTACGAGGTATTGGGGCAGGGTCTCCAGCCGCCATGCCTCCGACTGGAAGCCCCGGAGCATCGCCCGCCACTCGTCACCATCCAAGAGCACGAACGGCCTCCCGAAGAACGTTCTCGGGGATCTCCACGAGCCCCTCGCCCTGCGGGGGCGTGAAGGCGTCGGACACGTCACCCTGAACCACGATGGAGCCGGAAGCGGTGCGGTAGACGTTCGGGCAGTCGTCCTCTCCGCACGTGCCGTTGCCGTTGCTGGTGAGCCGAGTCAGTTCTTCGCGTGCCATGCGGAACTCCCTTGACCTGTCGACCCGGTGGGGCCGCCTGGGACGACCGTACGGGGGCTGCTCGCGGCCGTCCATGCACGGACGTGACTCATGCACGTTGTCGCATAAATGGGCGGCTGAGTGGTCGGCTCTTGCTTCGAGCGGGCTCGAAGCAGTTGGCTTATGCCTCATGAAGTACACGCAGCTTGGACGCACCGGACTCAAGGTCAGCCGACTCGTCCTCGGCACGATGAACTTCGGCCCGCAGACAGACGAACCGACAAGTCACAGCATCTTGGATGCCGCGCTCGACGCAGGTCTGAATTTCGTAGACACGGCCAATGTGTATGGGTGGGGTGAGAACAAGGGCCGCACGGAGGAGATCATCGGTTCCTGGTTCGCCAAGGGCGACGGCCGCCGCGACAAGACCGTCCTCGCCACCAAGGTCTACGGCTCGATGGACCGGGAGAGCGAGACCTGGCCCAACCACGACAAGCTGTCCGCCCTCAACATCCGCCGCGCGGTCGACGCCAGCCTCAAGCGGCTCGGCACCGACTACATCGACCTCTACCAGTTCCACCACGTCGACCGGGACACTCCCTTCGAGGAGATCTGGCAGGCCGTGGACGTGCTGATCCAGCAGGGGAAGATCCTCTACGCGGGGTCCTCGAACTTCCCCGGGTACAAGATCGCCCAGGCCAACGAGGCCGCCGCGCGGCGCGGGTCGGTCGGGCTCGTCAGCGAGCAGTGCCTCTACAACCTCTTCGAGCGGCGCGCCGAGATGGAGGTCCTTCCGGCCGCCCAGGAGTACGGCCTCGGGGTCATCCCCTGGTCGCCGCTGCACGGCGGTCTGCTCGGCGGGGTCCTGAAGAAGGAGAGCGAGGGCAAGCGGCGCACCGAGGGGCGCGCGGCGGCCACGCTCGCCGACCCGGGCGCCCGGGCGCAGCTCCTGGCCTACGAGGACCTGCTCGACAAGCACGGCCTGGAGCCCGGCGAGACGGCCCTCGCCTGGCTGCTCACCCGCCCCGGCGTGACGGGACCGATCGTCGGCCCCCGCACCCCGGAGCAGCTGGCCGGCGCGCTGCGCGCCCTGGAGGTGGAGCTGAGCGAGGAGGTCCTGTCCACCCTGGACGAGATCTTCCCCGGCCCCGGACCCTCCCCGGAGGCCTTCGCCTGGTGATCAGGTAGCCGTACGTACGGTGGTCGTCGTCCCTTCGCCCTGGGCGGCGACCACCTCCTACCCAAGTGGCGTTAAAGTGCCTACTTGGCAGTGTCGAAGAAGTTCAGACCCGCGCCCAGTGCGGCGTCCATGATGGTGTGGCTGTCGGCCTCACTGGTCTGGGGCCCGAAGTTCATTGTGCCGAGGACGAGTCGGCTGACCTTGAGTCCGGTGCGTCCGAGCTGCGTGTACTTCATGGGGGCCAGCCAACGCCTTCGAGTCCGCTCGAAGCAAGGCCATTCCGGTCATCCGAAGGCCGCGGCGTCGCGCCGGCCCCGGACACCGTCCTGAACGACGAAGCAGGCCGGCTTCCGGCCGGTTTCCAAGAGGGCAGGAGGAGAAGGGGTCGGGTCAGTTGCCCAGCGCGGCCGCCACCGCGACGACGGCGAACATCAGCACAAGCACACCGGCCATGATCCGGTTACGGGTTTTCGGGTCCACTCTTCGAGCGTAACGGGCAGGTCCGGGCGCCCGGACCGCGGGTCAGCCGGTCGCGCCCAGTGGCCACTCACCCACCTCTTCGTAGCGGGGCCGCGCCCCCGGGACGCCGCCGCCGGGCAGATTGCTGCGGACCAGCACCAGCCGCGACACGGTCCAGGGCGTGCCCTCGAAGCCGGCCAGCGCGTCGACGTACGGGCGCAGGTCCGTGTTCTCGCGGGTACGGGCGATCGTCAGATGCGCGTGGTAGGCGCGGTGCTCGTCCATCGCCACCCCCGCCCGCCGCGCCGCCGCGTCCGCGCGCTCGGCGAGCATCCGCATCTCGTCGAGGCCGCCCGCGGCACCGACCCACAGGGCCCGCCTGCCGAAGTGCCCGCCCTCGTGCAGCCGCAGCCGGAACGCCTCGCTGCGGTGGGCGGCACGGCCGAGCCGCTCCTGCAGATCGGGCAGGAGCCGCTCGTCGACCTCTCCCATGAACGCGAGTGTGAAGTGCCACCCGGGCCGCCCGGTCCAGCGCAGCCCGTCCGCGCCCGGGAGCGTGTGCAGCTGGTTGACGGCCCGCCCGAGTTCCCGCAGGGCCTCCTCGGGCGGCAGCACGGCGGCGAAGAGTCTCATACGGCGAGTCTTGCAGCGTTCGCGTCCCGGCGGGACCTGTCGCCGACCCAGGTCGCACCGGAGTCAGGCCGCGGTCGTGAGCCGCTCGCGCGGGACGAAGCGCACGTGCGGGTGGCCCGGCCGCAGATCCAGCTGGACACGCAGGCCGCCGAGCCGGACGAGGATCAGACCGATCGCACCGGCCGCGACCATCGCGACCGCGCCGCCCGTGGCGAACCCGGCGCGCGCGCCGTACGTGTCCGTGATCCAGCCGACGATCGGCGCGCCCAGCGGCGTGCCACCGACGAAGACCATCATGTAGAGGCTCATCACGCGGCCCCGCATCACCGGGTCCGTGGCCAGCTGGACCGACGAGTTGGCGGTGACGTTCACCGTCAGGCCGACCATGCCGATCGGGACGAGCAGCAGCGCGAACAACCAGAAGGACGGCGAGAACGCGGCCGCGATCTCCAGCGCACCGAACAGTGCCGCCGCGCCGACCAGCATCCGCAGCCGGGACGAGCCGCGGCGCGCCGCGAGCAGTGCGCCCGCCAGCGAGCCCGCCGCCATCAGCGTGTTGAACAGGCCGTACGTACCGGCCCCGGCGTGGAAGACCTTGTCCGCGAACGCGGTCAGCCAGATCGGGAAGTTGAAGGCGAACGTGCCGATGAAGCCGACGAGCACGATCGGCCAGATCAGCTCGGGCCGCCCGGCGACGTACTTCAGTCCCTCCCGCAGCTGGCCCTTCCCCCGGGGTGCACGCTCCACCTTGTGCAGCTCACGCGTACGCATGAGCAGCAGGCCGGTCAGCGGCGCGAGGAAGGACAGGCCGTTGAGCAGGAACGCCCAGCCGCTGCCGACGGCGGTGATCAGCACACCGGCCACGGCCGGCCCGACCAGCCGGGCCGACTGGAAGTTCGCGGAATTGAGGCTGACGGCGTTCCGCAGCTGCTCCGGGCCGACCATCTCGGAGACGAAGGACTGCCGGGTCGGGTTGTCGACGACCGTGACCATGCCGAGCAGGAACGCGATCAGATAGACGTGCCAGACCTGGACCTGGCCGGAGAGCGTGAGGACGGCGAGCGCGAGCCCGCACAGTCCGAGCGCGCCCTGGCTGAAGAGCAGGATGCGGCGCTTCGGATACCGGTCGGCGATGACGCCGCCGTACAGACCGAAGAGCAGCATCGGCAGGAACTGCAGAGCCGTGGTGATGCCCACGGCCGCGGACGAGCCGGTGAGGCTGAGGACCAGCCAGTCCTGGGTGATACGGGCCATCCAGGTGCCCGTGTTGGAGACGATCGCTCCGGTGAAGAACAGGCGGTAGTTACGGACCTTGAGCGAGGAGAACGTCCCGGAAGGTCCGGCACTCCCCGAGGTCGGCGCGGTCGGGGTGTCGTGGTCGGAGTTCGGTGCGGGGGCGGAGTCTGCTCCGGATCCCGTACTCAAAGGGGTTCGCCTCCTTGCGGCCTCAGGTCTACAGATGCGCGAGCTTCTCCAGCACGGGGGCCGCTGCACGCAGCTTGGCCCACTCGTCCTCGTCCAGGCCTTCGGCGAGGGACGCCAGCCATGCGTTCCGCTTGCGGCGGCTCTCTTCCAGCATGGCCTCGGCCTGCTCGGTCTGGCTGACGACCTTCTGCCGGCGGTCGTCGGGGTGCGGCTCCAGCCGTACCAGTCCCTTGGCTTCCAGCAGCGCCACGATGCGCGTCATCGACGGCGGCTGGACGTGCTCCTTGCGGGCCAGCTCACCGGGGGTGGCCGAACCGCAGAGGGAGAGGGTGCCGAGCACCGACATCTCGGTCGGGCTCAGCGATTCGTCGACGCGCTGGTGCTTCAGGCGCCGGCCCAGCCGCATGACGGCGGAGCGCAATGAGTTCACGGCGGCGGCGTTGTCACCGTGGGACAGGTCAGGCATGTTCATTAGCGTAACTCATTACCCAGTCTAATTACCACTGGGGTTTCGGCCCAGCTCGATGGATCACCCATATGAGTGAGAAGGATCCAGAAAGTGACGCACTGGCCGGTTCCCGCCCGCGACCCTGGCCGGCATGGCATCGACAGTGCTCAGCCTGCGCATAGACGAAGAGCTGCTGGACCGGCTCCGGCAGCATGCCGCCAAACGCGGAATGAGCGTCCAGGACTATGTGGTCCGGACGCTCATTCGCGGCGACTTCGACGAACGCTTCAAGGCGGCCGTCGACGAGACGGAGAAGTTCTACGGGCGGACGTGAGCCCGGGAGGCCTCGATCGGGGGACCTCGCTCAGGTGAGGCCCAGCGCCGGCATCGCGTAGTAGAAGACGAAGACCGCCGACACGATGTACATCGCGACCGGCACCTCACGGCCGCGCCCGGTCGCCAGCCGCAGGGCACTGAAGGCGATGAAGCCGATGCCGATGCCGTTGGTGATCGAGTACGTGAACGGCATCATCACCATCGCCAGGAACGCCGGCACCGCGATGGTGAAGTCGCTCCAGTCGATGTCCTTCACCGATCCGGCCAGGATCAGGAAGCCCACCGCCAGCAGGGCGGGCGTCGCCGCCTGGGACGGCACCATCGTGGCGAGCGGCGTGAGGAACAGCGCCACCGAGAAGAGTCCGCCGGTGACGACGGACGCGAGACCCGTACGGGCACCCTCGCCGACGCCCGCCGTGGACTCCACGAAACAGGTGTTGGCGGAGGACGAGGTGGCGCCGCCCGCGGCGACCGCGATGCCGTCGACGATCAGCACCTTGTTGATGCCTGGGAAGTTGCCCTCCTTGTCCATCAGCTTCGCCTCGTCGCCGACGCCGAGGATCGTGCCCATCGCGTCGAAGAAGCAGGACAGCAGCACGGTGAAGACGAACAGCGCGCCGGTGAGGAAGCCGACCTTCTCGAAGCCGCCGAACAGGCTGACCTGACCGACCAGGCCGAAGTCGGGCGTCGCGACCGGGTTGCCCGGCCACTCCGGGACCGTCAGGCCCCACGCCTGGCCCGGCAGCTTCGCGACCAGCTGGATGACGAGCGCGACGACCGTCATCACAACGATCGAGATCAGGATCGCGCCCGGCACCTTGCGGATGATCAGCGCGAGGGTGAGCAGCGCTCCGAGCACGAAGACGAGCACCGGCCAGCCGGACAGATGACCGGTCAGGCCGAGCTGGAGCGGGACGGTGGTGTGGGCGGCGTCCGGGATGCGGGAGACGAAGCCGGAGTCGACGAGGCCGATCAGCATGATGAAGAGGCCGATGCCGATCGCGATGCCCTTGCGCAGGCCGAGCGGCACGGCGTTCATGACCCGCTCGCGCAGGCCCGTGGCCACCAGCAGCATCACGACGAAACCGGCGAGGACGACCATGCCCATCGCGTCGGGCCAGCTCATCTTGGGGGCGAGCTGGAGCGCGACCACGGTGTTCACCCCGAGGCCGGCGGCCAGCGCGATCGGGACATTGCCGATGACACCCATGAGGAGCGTGGAGAACGCGGCGGTGAGCACGGTGGCGGTGACCAGCTGGCCGCCGTCGAGCTGGTGGCCGTACATGTCCTTCGCGCTGCCGAGGATGATCGGGTTCAGCACGATGATGTAGGCCATCGCGAAGAAGGTGGCGAAGCCGCCGCGGATCTCACGGGGGAGCGTGGAGCCGCGCTCGGAGATCTTGAAGAAGCGGTCGAGCCGGCCGAGGGCGCCGGGACCGGAGTCCGGCCGCTGCGGCTGCTGGACGTCCGCAGGAGCGGTGGCCGTGGGGGGCATGCGAGACCTCGTCGGGGGTGATTTTTGGCCAGTTCCTTGGATGTTCGTACGAACGAAACCGGTCGGACACAAACCGCTTCAGTATGAACGTATAAGCAAAAGATCGGTATCTCCGCGCGTAGACGCATGCGGGCAACGGGGTCATGGGGGCCGTCGGAGCCGTCGAGGAGCCACCTACACTGACCGCATGGCGAAGTGGACCCCCAAGCACGAGGCGCCCGAGCCCCTGGAGGGGCCCGTCGTCGCCACCATCACCGGCGGCACGATCCTGTGGTTCGTCCTCTTCGTGGTCCAGGTCCCCTTCTACAGCTGGTTCGCCGACCGCGATCTGACGTGGTGGGTGTGGACGTGCCTGGCCGGCGCGGGCCTGGGGCTCATCGGTATCTGGTACGTGCGGAAGCGCGACGCGGCGATCAAGCGCGCGGAGGCAGCGCGCAGCGAAGCGCCGCGAGCGGAGTAGCGCGGGCGAAGCAGCGAGCGGAGTAGCGGGCGAAGCAGCGAGCGGAGTAGCGGGCGAAGCAGCGAGCGGAGTAGCGGGCGAAGCAGCGGGGCGCAGCCCCCGCGCCTTCCCGTAACCGGGGCTCAGCCCCCATCCCCGTACGGGGGACCCGGAGGTTCCACCCTGTTCAACCCGCTCAAGGGGTGAACGCCGCGTGCCCGCCGTACCGTCGGGAGCATGACTCAGCGGTCGGAGAGCGGCAGCGGCGGGCCCGGGCAGCGAGGCGGGGCGGCCATCGACGCGGGCGCGGAACTCGACCCCGTGCACCCCGTGGCGCCGCCCGTGCGGCACCGGCCCGGCGGGCTCAGCGCCGCCGAGGTGGCCGAGCGGATCGCGCGGGGCGAGGTCAACGACGTACCCGTTCGCAGCAGCCGCTCCACCGCCGACATCATCCGCGGCAACGTCTTCACCCGCTTCAACGCGATCATCGGCGTGCTCTGGGTGATCATGTTCATCGTCGCGCCGTTCCAGGACACCCTGTTCGGATTCGTCATCCTCGCCAACACCGGCATCGGCATCATCCAGGAGCTCCGCGCCAAGAGGACCCTCGACGGGCTCGCCGTCATCGGCGAGGCGAAACCCGTCGTCCGGCGGGACGGGGCCGCCGGCGAGGTGTCCACTTCCGAGATCGTGCTCGGGGATCTCATCGAGCTCGGGCCGGGTGACAAGGTCGTCGTCGACGGCGAGGTCGCCGAGGCCGACGGTCTCGAGGTCGACGAGTCACTGCTGACCGGTGAGGCCGATCCCGTCCTCAAGAAACGCGGCGACAGGATGATGTCCGGCAGCTTCGTCGTCGCGGGCGGCGGCGCGTTCACCGCCACCAAGGTCGGCCGCGCGGCGTACGCGGCGCAGCTCGCCGAGGAGGCCTCCCGCTTCACCCTCGTCCATTCCGAGCTGCGCTCCGGCATCTCCACGATCCTCAAGTACGTGACGTGGATGATGGTCCCGACCGCCTTGGGCCTGATCATCAGCCAGCTGGCGGTGAAGGGCGACAACTTCAAGGACTCGGTCGCCCGCACCGTCGGCGGCATCGTGCCGATGATTCCCGAGGGCCTCGTCCTCCTCACCTCCGTCGCCTTCGCGATCGGTGTCATCCGGCTCGGCCGCAAACAGTGCCTCGTCCAGGAACTGCCCGCGATCGAAGGGCTCGCCCGCGTCGACGTCGTCTGCCTCGACAAGACGGGCACGCTCACCGAAGGCGGCATGGACGTCACCGAGCTGCGTGCGCTGGGCGGCTCCGACGAGGCGTACGTACGCAAGGTCCTCGGCGCGCTCGGCGAGTCCGACCCACGGCCCAACGCGTCGCTGCAGGCGATCATCGAGGCCTACCCGGACAGCGAGGACTGGCGCTGCACCGAGTCGCTGCCCTTCTCCTCCGCGCGCAAGTACAGCGGCGCGGCGCTGAGCGAGGGCGACGGGCAGAGCTCCACCTGGCTGCTCGGCGCGCCCGATGTGCTGCTGCCCGCCGAGCACCCCACCCTCGGCGAGATCGACCACCTCAACGAGCAGGGACTGCGCGTGCTGCTCCTCGCCCGTGCCGCCTGCGAGCTCGACTCCCCCGACGTCGTCACGAGTGCCCGGCCCGCCGCCCTGGTCGTCCTGGAGCAGCGCCTGCGGCCCGACGCCGCGGACACGCTGCGCTACTTCGACGAGCAGAGCGTCCACGCCAAGGTCATCTCCGGCGACAACGCGGTGTCGGTGAGCGCGGTCGCGGCGAAGCTCGGCCTGCCCGGCGCCGCGAACACCGTCGACGCGCGCAGGCTCCCCACCGAGCGGGAAGCGATGGCCGAGGAGCTCCACGAGAACGCGGTCTTCGGGCGGGTCACCCCGCAGCAGAAGCGGGACATGGTCGGCGCGCTCCAGTCCCGCGGGCACACGGTCGCGATGACCGGCGACGGCGTCAACGACGTCCTCGCGCTCAAGGACGCCGACATCGGCGTCTCCATGGGCTCCGGCTCCGAGGCGACGAAGGCGGTCGCCCAGATCGTCCTCCTCAACAACAGCTTCGCGACGCTGCCGTCGGTGGTCGGCGAGGGCCGCCGGGTCATCGGCAACATCACGCGCGTCGCGACGCTGTTCCTGACGAAGACGGTCTACTCGGTCCTGCTCGCCATCCTGGTGGTCTGCTTTCAGGTCGAGTACCCCTTCCTGCCGCGCCACCTCACCCTGCTGTCGACGCTGACCATCGGCATCCCGGCCTTCTTCCTGGCCCTGGCGCCCAACAAGGAACGCGCCAAACCGCACTTCGTGCGCCGCGTCATGCGGTACGCGATCCCCGGCGGCATCATCGCGGCGGCGGCCACCTTCGTGACGTACGTCCTGGCCCGCGCCCACTACAGCGGCGCCGCCGCACTGGGGGCCGAGACCAGCGCGGCGACGCTGACCCTCTTCCTGGTCGCCATGTGGGTCCTGACGATCGTCGCCCGCCCGTACACCTGGTGGCGGGTCGCTCTGGTCGCGGCGATGGGGCTGTGCTTCCTCATCGTGCTGATGGTGCCGTGGCTGCAGGACTTCTTCGCGCTGCGGCTGGTGGGGACGACGATGCCGTGGGCGGCGGTGGGGGTCGCGGTGGCGGCGGGGGTGCTGCTGGAGTTCGCGTGGCGGTGGGTGGACCGGCGGTTCCCGGCGTAGGCACCCGAACCGGGGCTCCTGCCGAGATCGCCGAAGAGGCCACTGAGGCCGTGCCGACCCCGACCCCGACCCCGACCAGGAGCCCACACCCGAGGGACTGGCCGATCCCGACTCGCCCGTCCGCACGAAGGAAGTTGAGCCAACGTTGACGCTGTCGAGCCAACGCACAGGGGCACCTTATCGAGGCCCGGCAACTTCCCAACGAAGCAGGTGATTTCCCCTAAGGGCTGTCCCGTAATCCCCGGCGGGCGCACGACGACAGCTACGGCACCTCGCTGCGTTGTCGGATCGCCCGAATACGCCCAGTATGAGG